>JBEHXD010000734.1:0-2832 GCA_048498875.1 Verrucomicrobiota bacterium | reverse complement strand
CTTAGAAGGTGGCGGAACCATGGGGGCTCTGATGCGGAGCTTCGACTGGTCGAAGACCGTTCTGGGCTCCCCAAGCGATTGGTCGCAGTCGCTGAAAACCTCTGTTTCCATCTGTCTGAACTCCCGTTTCGCCATTCTTATTTGGTGGGGAGAGGACCTCATTAAGCTCTACAACGATGCATACACCCTAGTCCTCGGAAAGAAGCATCCGGGAGCCCTCGGAGCCGCCGGGAAGGATGTCTGGCCTGAAATCTGGCACATCATCGGCCCGATGTTGGAGGGTGTCCTTGAGCGGGGCGAGGCTACCTGGGCAGATGACTTGTTGCTGGAACTCGAGCGCGACGGCTATGCGGAAGAATGTTACTTCACTTTCTCATACAGCCCGATTCGGGACGAGTCCGGTAAAGTAGTCGGCGTATTCACACCTGTCCAGGAGACCACTGGGAAAGTCATCGGTGAGCGTCGTTTAAGAACGCTGCGGGACCTTTCAGACGCGGCGCGCGCGTCCAATGCCCAGAATACGGCTGAAGTTTGCACCGCAGCCGCCCGCGTTCTTGCGCAAAATCCGCAGGACATCCCCTTCGCTGCGCTCTATTCCATCGAACACGACAAAGCGGTGCTTATCTGTTCCGCAGGGATCGACGAACCGTGCAGTCTCTTCCCAAGCGTTATCGAATGCGAGGCTGACTGCGACGGCTGGGCCTTTGCGCAAGCGCTAAACTGTGTGGGCCCGGAAGTTCTGAAGATCCCGGACGGGTTCAAAGGTCTACCCCGCGGGGCTTGGCCTCTTCCCCCGAATGAGATGATCCTGTTGCCGATTAGCTCGACTGGGCAGAAAACTGGCTTCATGATCGCAGGCGTCAGCCCCCGCAAGCGTCTGGACGCGGACTACATCAGTTTCATGTCGCTGGTGGTGAGACAGATCACTACGGCTATTGCGGATGTCAATACCTTGCAGCAGGAGCGTCGGCGCGCGGAAGCCCTGGTAGAGATCGACCGAGCTAAAACGACTTTTTTCTCCAATGTCAGCCACGAATTTCGCACGCCGCTTACATTGATGCTGGGCCCGCTGGAGGAAACGCTTGCTCTAGGGAACCTGTTGCCGGATCGAGCGCAGCAATCGTTGACGATTGTTCACCGGAACAGCATGCGGCTGTTGCGGCTGGTCAATTCGCTCCTCGATTTTTCCCGCATCGAAGCGGGACGTATGCGGGCCTCATATGAGCCAACCGATTTGAGCTCACTGACCGCGGAACTCGTCTCGAATTTTCGCTCCGCTACAGATCACGCCGGATTAGCTCTTGTCGTCGAATGCCCGCCACTTCCGGAGCCTGTCTATGTCGATCGTGAGATGTGGGAAAAGATCGTTCTCAATCTGGTATCGAACGCTTTCAAGTTCACGTTCCAGGGCTACATCAAGGTGCAGATCGAAGCGCTAGACGATCGCGTCGAGCTGAGCGTCAAAGACTCCGGCATTGGAATCGCCGAACATGAACTCCCTCACCTGTTTGAACGTTTTCATAGAGTGGAGGGGGCAAAAGGACGTAGCATCGAGGGAACGGGAATCGGCTTGGCATTAGTTCAAGAACTAGTGCGAATGCAGGACGGGGTGATTCGAGTGACGAGCGAAGTAGGAAACGGTACCACGTTCACGGTGTCGATTCCTCTTCACAAATCTCGCCTTTTGCGAGCGCGAACGGGCGAAATGCCTTCGCCAGCCTCTACGACAACCCGAACGGATGCTTTCGTCGACGAGGCCCTACAGTGGCTGCCGGAACATGCCGGAGTTTTTGGGACGGCCAAGCGTCCACGGGACAACGATGGCGACGCCATTCGGAAATTCAAAAGGAAATCCGAAACCGTTCTTATCGTTGATGACAACGGGGATATGCGCGACTACTTGCGGAGTATTCTCGATGAGAACTTTCATGTAATCGCCGCTGTTAATGGGGAAGAGGCGATTAAAGCCGCGCGGTTGAATCGGGTAGACCTGGTTCTTTCGGATATTATGATGCCCGGTTTGGACGGCTATGGACTTATCCGTTGCTTGCGGTCGGACCCGCACACGCAGACCATTCCGGTGATTCTGCTCTCGGCCCGCGCAGGCGAGGAAGCACGAAACGACGGAATGGCCGGCGGTGCCGACGATTACCTTATTAAGCCATTCGCAGCACGCGAGCTTCTAGCGCGGGTCGAGGCTCATCTTTCGTTAGCGCGTATGCGGCACGAAGCCGCTGAGGCCCGCCGGTTGAGCGAGGCGGCAAGCACAGAGCGCCTAAACCGAGTGTTCCAGCAAGCACCGGTTGCCATCATTGTGTTTCGTGGAAAAGATTTCGTGGTTGAACTTGCAAATCCGTTCTATCACGCCCTGCTTCCGGGACGAGAAATCGTCGGACGCCGGTTCGCCGAGGTAGTTCCCGAACTCCAGCAGGAAGTGTGGGATGTGTTTAATCGAGTGATCGAAACGGGACAGCCATATATGGCCGACGAGTGGCTAATACCATTTGATTCCGATCAGGATGGCGTACTCGAGGACCATTGGTTCAATGTCGTCTACCATCCACTTCGCGAGGTCAACGAAACCGTCTCTGGCTTTATCGCGGTTCTTACCGACGTAACTGCTCAGGTACAGGCCCGCCGCGAAGTGGAACGGGTTAACAAAGACCTTGAGGAGTTCGCATACGTGGCAAGCCATGATCTTCAGGAGCCTCTCCGTATGGTGAATATATATACGGAGCTCCTCATGAAGCGTTACGTGCCGGATGAGCCCGAGGCGAAACACTATGCCGAGTTCGTGAAACAGGGTGTTGTCCGGATGGAGACTTTGATCCG
>JBEHXD010000733.1:0-2834 GCA_048498875.1 Verrucomicrobiota bacterium | reverse complement strand
CCCTAATCCGCCGGAGAGCGTACGAAAAACGGTCGAGATAAACGATTATCCTGAACGGCGGATTAGGGATAATCCGCCCTACCGTCGTCATGTCGGTTAGGTTCGTGACAAGTCCCCCGATTAGTTCAAACCGTCCAGTGTACGGCCACCGTTTTTATGAAGACGCCCTAGGGTTTGACCAGTCCTTCCTTCACGGCAATCCGGACGAGGTCAGCCAGGCCGCCCACCTTGAGCTTGGCAAAAAGACTCAGCCGATGTGTCTCCACGGTTTTCGGACTCAGTTGAAGCCGGAACGCGACTTCCTTGGTCGCATGGCCTTCCGCGAGGAGTTGCAGCACCTCCCGCTCGCGCACACTGAGCAGCGCTGTCAGCGTGGGTACTTCGCCTTCCTGCACCATTCCCCGGAGTTGAGGACTCAACCACGTCTTCCCGGTTCTCGCCGCGGCGATCGCGGAAAGCAGCTGGGTAAAGGCGTAGTCTTTCAACACGTAGGCGTTCACGCCTGCGGCCAGGGCTTCGGCGACGAATTTCCGTTCGTTATGCATCGAGAGCACCACGATGATTCCGGAATAGCCGGCGGCGCGCATTTGGCGGACGGCTTCCAGGCCATTGAGCTCGGGCATGGCGATGTCGGTGACAACGACGTCGGGATGGGTTGCGAGCACACCCTCCACCAACGATCGACCATCCGAGGCTTCCCCGAGCACGCGAAATCCCGCTTCGCGACCGATGAGCAGGCGCAGGCCGTCCCCCACGATCTTATGGTCGTCGGCAATAAAGAGGGAAAGGCCTGCTTCCGCGTCAGCCACATCCAGAAGCTGCGCCGGACCGGGCGGGTGAGTCAGCAAAAAACTAGGACGGCCCGGCAGTTTCATGGTTCTGGTTAAGGGAGCCGATCGCCTCGACCAGGCGATTGATCGAAAACGGTTTGCTGAGCACGACGTCGGCGCCGAGGTGTCCCGCCGCCTTTAGGATTACGGACACCATGGGGTGAAAATTACCCGAGATGGCGACGATGCGGGTGGGGAGGGCCTGTCGGCGCAACGCCATGATGGTTTCGATTCCGTCCTGTTCAGGCATGAACAGGTCGATGATTACGCAGGCCGGTTTGAACTCGGTAAAAGCGCGCATTGCTTCGCGGCCGTTTTCCGCTTCCGCGACCAAATGTCCCAGGCGTTCCAACGTGTGGCGGAGAAAGCTGCGGACATAAAACGCATCGTCGACGACCAAAATCCGGCTCATGCGCCGACCCTCTGCTGGCAAGGACCGGACGGACCTCTTGTGATGCTTGGCGGTGGTGTTGGAGATGAGGAGTGTGGACACATGATTGACGCGGCCTCGAGTGAAGCGGACGCGCAACAGGCACTCATGCAGGAATTGCGAGGCATGTGGAGGGAAGACTACTCAGGAAATTCCTGAACCCAACGATGCTGGAATAATTTAAGGCAGGCGTTCGCACACCGATTCAAGGGCTCGGCTTAAGCCATTTGCCCATGAATAATATGACCATCAGCAAGCGGATCATTGCGATTTCCGCCACTCTCACGGCGCTCACCCTTGCGATGGGACTGAGCACTTTCCTCGGATTGAGAAAAGTGCGTGGGGATGTGACTCGCACGAGCACGGACATCATTCCCGGATTGATTTGGGCGGGCGCTTCCAAGGCGAATGCGGCCGAGAATTTTACGCAGGTGTTGCTCGCGGCGCAGGCGGCGGATCCGGAGGAAGCGCAGATTTACATCAAGCGCATTCGTGAGGTGAACCTGAAGCAGGCCGAAGTGCTCAAGCAGTATGAGAAATCGATCAACGAGCCCGAGGATCGGGCCAATTTCGATACGCTCATGGCCCGGCGCAAGGAATACGCGGACATTCGCGAGGGGTATCTTGCTTTGCTGGCGGCAGGAAAAAAATCGGAGGCCTTCGTCGTGCTTCGCGATAAGGTGACACCTGCCTATCGATCCTACTTTGAGGGCAACAATGCCTTGGTGGAATATAACCGCCAGGCAGGCGACCTCATGACCGTGGAGGCGGTGGACAATATCAACCACTCCACCCGGTTGATCTTTGTCGCGACCGGTCTTTCGGTCCTCATTGGGGCGATCTTTTCCTTCATTATCATCCGTGCGACCAACCGGACGCTCAACGGCATCACGGCGCAGCTGAGCGCGGGTGCCGAACAGACGTCCGCTGCGGCGGGGCAGGTTTCCTCGTCGAGCCAGACGCTGGCCGAAGGCGCGAGCGAACAGGCGGCGTCGCTTGAGGAAACGAGCGCTTCCCTCGAGGAAATTTCGAGCATGACCAAACGCAATGCCGACTCGGCGAACCAGGCCAAGGTGCTGTCCGGCCAGACCAGCCACGCCGCCACGACCGGCGCCACCAGTGTCGCGGAAATGAAAGTTGCGATGGATGCGATCAAGGAATCGTCAGCCAACATCGCCAAGATTGTCCGGACCATCGACGAAATCGCGTTTCAGACCAATATCCTGGCGTTAAACGCGGCGGTCGAGGCCGCGCGGGCCGGAGAGGCGGGCGCGGGATTCGCCGTGGTCGCCGAGGAAGTGCGTTCGCTCGCCCAACGATCCGCCCAATCCGCCAAGGAAACAGCCTCGAAGATCGAGGATTCCGTGGCGCGCAGTCAGCGCGGCGTTTTGATCAGCGAAAAAGTGGAGTTGAGTTTCAATGAGATCGTGGAGAAGGCGCGCCGGGTCGACGAACTCGTGGGCGAAATCGCCACGGCCTCCACCGAGCAAAGTCAGGGCATCGGCCAAGTGACGATCGCGGTCGCGCAGATGGACAAGGTGACCCAGTCGAATGCCGCGGGTGCGGAGGAGTCG
>JBEHXD010000732.1:0-2842 GCA_048498875.1 Verrucomicrobiota bacterium | reverse complement strand
TACCGGCACGCCTTGCGGCGCTACGCGCTGCCACCGTGGCAGAAATATGCGCTGAACCAGCTCATCTACGTTGGTGACGAGTTTCAGAACGCCATCACCGCCAGCCACGACGGCACCAGCGACTTCAACGTCATCGACCGGCTCCGCGATTGCATGCTGATGCTGATCGTCTCCGCTCAGGCTTTCGAGTCGCTCGTGCCCCCGCAGACGAAGGAACAGGCCGAGGTTCTCGCCCTGAATCTCAAGAACCTCGTCATGTATCGGGCCGCTTCCGAAGCTGACGCTCTCCGGTGCGCCAATGCCCTCGGCAAGCACTGGATTGAGCGTGCAACCCGCACGGTTCACTTCGACCACACCGCCCGCACCTATCACCGGGTGGAGGAGTATCGGATCAAGCCGCACGAGTTCCGGCGCCTTCCGGATCATACGGCGGTGGTTCGCCATTGCACTAATGGCTTCAGAAAAGTCTGTCTTCGCCCGGCCTAACGTCTCAGCCTAATCCGTCAATTTGATGAACCCCAGCGAGAGCCCTGAAGTCACCGTCCAAGCCCTGCTCGCACTCCGGAAGGAAAACGATGCGGTCCGACTCATCACGGAACGCCTCCGGGTAAAGGAAATGGGACCAGCCGACCACATCCGCACAAAGCACGAGGTGAAGGCGTTTATCGAATCAGGAGATATTACCGTAGGCAAAGCTTTGCTGAAGAGTGCCCACACCCGATGGGAAGCAAGTCAAAGCCAGAACGTCACGGAACAGATGAAACAGCACCGCGAACAGCGCATGAGTCACTGATACATCGCGATAATGTTGTCCTACGAAGACTAGGTTGCACCACACGTTCGACAAAAATTGCCGATTTCACCCGTCTGAAAGAATTTCTTCCGAAGTCCTAGACGGGCAATTCGAGGTAATCTCAGCTTGCCGCAGCGGTGCCGGAAGCGGGCTGACCACTCGTCGGGTAAAGCTGCTCAATGGCCTCGCAGACGATGTCCAGGTGAAGAAAACCGCTGTCATCGACGAACCGATTTCCGTGTGCCAAGGTATTCCTAAAATGCGGTAGCGTCTTGGACAGTAGTTTGGCCAAGTTCGCTTTCTCAGCCTTTCGGCCCTTCGAGTGCAACTGCGCGAACGCCTCTCGCCACTGCGTCCAGCGTTTGAATCCGGCAGTCGTCAGATGACCCTTCTTGACTGCCTCCCGCAGCAAGAAACTCAATGTGTCGCGCTCCGTAGCATTTAGCTTAAGCCGTAATGCCCGCTCCAGTGCCGCTGCCGCTTGGAGTGACGCCGACATACTAAACGGGAAGTAATACCACGAGTAGAGCAGCAAGTTCTTGGCAGTCACCAAAAGATCCTTTACGTCTTCGGGCGCGGCAGGAGGTATCGGAATATCGCTCACGCGGCCCTCCACATCAGCAAACGAGAACGGGCGTTGCGCACCAGTCTTGTTGTTGATGACCACGATCATAGTCCGGCGAATGTCTGGGGTATGTAGCGTGACCTTTGTTTTTACTTCTTCCATACTAAGTTGCGATTGATATCTAATGAGCCTAGATATGGACGTTTTGTAGATTTTCTGTCGCAGACCAGCTCTAGAAAATACCTTCCCCTACGGGCGAGTCTACGTCTCGTCCTCCGTAATCTTGCGCGGATACCCGTGGCGCACTCGTCACTTCGTTAACAGCACAACGCACGGACCTTTTCCGCGACATCTTTGGCATCGATCTCACCGCGGTCGCCATCGACGGTAACGATGAGCTGGCGCGCACCTTCGTTTGTCGCGCTCCATTCCGTGACGCCGTTCGCGGCATACCAAGATCGCTTGGCATTCCATGCCTTTCGATACCGTTCATTCCGCAGCATACCGAGGTGCTCCCAAAAATAGACGCGGCCCTTCACGTCGTCCCGGATCGTGAAATCTGGATAGCGCGCCGCTCCGCTCCGCTCACTCGGAAGCTCTCCTTCGTATTCATACGAAAGCCCGTGTTTTTCCCGGGCGTGATCCAATTCGTTCGCGATAATGACCGCTGATTTCGAGCGCACCAAGAATCCGGCGCGCGTCTGGTGCACGAGGTATCTTTCATAGAAGCCAACCCGTCCGGTTTTTCGATCGGTGACGGCGATGGGACATGGGCGCCGTTCCGGGATGGGGTCGTCCTGCGTGATGTTGGTGAATCGTCGGGCGGTTGCACTGGCGCTCGCCGAGGCGAAGCGAAGCATTTCGAGTGGCGAACCCTGCCCGAAGACGACAATCTTGTCTTTGTGACGTGTGAGTGCCGTGTAGAGCAGTTCACGGCAGAGAGTCGCAGCGCGTTTGGGCAGGATGGCGAACACGCGTGGAAATTCACTGCCCTGTGCCTTGTGGACGGTAATCGCATAGGCCAGCTCGATAGGCAAATCGCCCTCGTCCGTAAGACTGGACGCGAAAAACGAGTATCGGAATCCAGGTTGAGAGCCGAATGCGATTTCGAGTTTCCCTGGCCGCCACGGGTCCGGTCGTTTTGCGCCCGCCGTTTCGCCGATGATGACGCCAATCTCTCCGTTCGCGACGTATTCCAACGGCGGCTCTCCGTCTGACGATTGTCGCGGCCAAACGTAAGGATGATTGCGGTTCATTACGTTGATCACCTTGTCGCCATAAACCGCTTGCTGCGCTCCGGCTGGTTTGGGCACTCGGAAATTCCGGGACATCATTCCGCTCGCATACTTGAGCATATCGCCTCGCAGTGCCTTCTGCAGCGTTCGATTCAATTCTTCCGTGCCCGCACCGGCGTGCATTTTCACGGGCGACAGCACCTGCCATGATTCAATCGATCGTTCTGCCCCTTGATTGAAATACCAACG
>JBEHXD010000731.1:0-2842 GCA_048498875.1 Verrucomicrobiota bacterium | reverse complement strand
TTGCGACCGTCGTGACGTATGTCGATCCCGGACACGTGGCGCTCGAGCAGACGATCTACGTGCAGAATTTCCAGACGGCACAAGTCCTTGGCGCGGCACGGGGAGCGGCGATTGCCGCCGCGGCACTGCAGCAAAAGGAGGTTTTTGAATACGCCCCGTTGCGCGTGAAGCAGGCCGTCGTCGGAGCAGGGCGGGCCAGCAAGGATCAGATGGCGCGCACCGTGATGTCGATGCTGGGTCATGGGCGCACACTGGCTTTCGATGAAGCGGATGCCGCGGGAGTGGCGCTTTGTCACGCGCTGACCTGGCGTGGTTAGCCAACGGAACGTCGCAAGCGGGATTACTTCCCGAGGACTTTTCGCAGCATCTTTCCGAGATCGCCGACCCGGTATGGTTTGGTGAGATAACCGAGGAAGCCCATTTCGTAGAACTGGCGGGCCATTTCATCGTTGTCGTAACCGCTGGTCATGATGGCGCTGACTTCGGGATCGAGATCCTTCAGTTGACGATAAGTGAGTTCGCCACCCATGCCGCCAATGATGGTGAGATCCATGATCACCACGTCATAGGGACGGCCGATATTCAGGTAACGCTTGTAGTACTGGATCGCCTCCTCGCCATTGCGCGCGAGGTCATATTTGTAGCCCAGGCTTTCCAACATGCCGCCCGTAAGCGCGCAGATATTTTCGTCGTCGTCCATGAACAGGACGCGCCCCGTGCCGAAGCGCAGGGTGGGGGCCCGGCGCGCTTCGACATCCTCGGGCTTTTCCGCCTGCGGGAGAAATACCGTGAACGCGGTTCCCACGCCCACCTCCGTGTCGACCCCCATCTGGCCGCCGTGTCGTTTGACGATGGAAAGCACCGTGGCCAGTCCCAGACCCGTCCCGGTCTTTTTGGTGGTGAAAAATGGATTGAATATCTTCTCCACGTGCTCGGGCTTGATGCCACTGCCGTTGTCGCGCACCTCGACGGCAACATAGATGCCGCGCGGCAACGGAGCAATCTGGCCTTCGGACAATTCGACATTGCCAGCGCTCACCCAAATCTGCCCCTGGCCGGTGGGCATGGCCTGGATCGAGTTGATGATCAGATTTTGAAACACCTGCAGAATCTGCGCGCGATCCACGCAAACCGCCGCGGTGTCGATCGCCACGTTCAGATCGATTTTCACCGTCGAACCAGCGCCGGCGAGACGAACGGATTCGGCCAGGATGTCCGAGGGTTTGATCACCTGGCGAACCGAAGTTCCACCCTTGGCAAAAGTGAGCAGTTGTTTGGCCAGTGCTTTCGCTGCGAGGCAGGCGCGTTCGCTGTTTTCCAGGCCGCTGTAATCGTGATTTTCCTTCGCGATCGATACGCCCCCGAGAATGGTGGTCAGGAGATTGTTGAAATCGTGGGCGATGCCGCCGGCCAGCTGGCCCAGGGATTCGAAGCGATTGGCGCGGACGAGTTCCTCCGGCGTCAGACTCATTTCCTCCGGATTGCGGAAGACGACGACCACGCCGGCGGTCTGCCCGTTGGCACCAATCACCGGTCGCGCGCTATAGGTAACCGGCTGCAGCACGCTCCCGTTGTCGAGCGAGAATTCGTTGTTGAGCGGGGTGGCTTCATTGGTCGTGAGCGCTTTTGCCACGGGACTTTCACCGGCCTGGCCATTGTGCCGGTGAACCAGCCGAAAGATGTCTCCAGCCCCTTGGGTCAACGCTTCCTCATGGGTGCGACCAAGCAGCAATTCCGCCTTCGGATTGAGGAATACAACTTGACCATTCGCGTCGGCGAGCAGAACGGCCTCGTGCAATTCCGCCAGCAACACCGTGAGGTGCGCGAGCGACAAACCGGGATTCGCGCTGTTCGGAATCGCGCCCAAGGTTTCGGGCATTGGCACCACAAACCCGAGCACCCGCTGCAGGTCCTTGCGACGTGAAATCTGGCGGACAATGCTGGCGTAAACGACAATCTCGCGACCTTCACGGTGCCGCAGTCGCAACGTGTCCGAGTAAGCGACCTGATTCGGTTGTTGCGCGAGAAAGTAACTCTGCAATCCACCGGCCGTCTCGTCCATCGGCAACGCGCGCAGGAATGATTCCGGTGCGTCGGGGAGTTCAGCCTCGGAATATCCCAGCAGCGTTTTGAAGCCGGGTGAAAGCCAGAAAATATTGGAGGAGAAATCGAGGTCGAAAATCCCCACGCGCCCGCGGTCGCCGAGTTGTTGCAGGCGTTCCTCGGCCCGCAGGCCGGCTTCCTCGAATTCCTTGCGATCACCGACGTCGAGATGCGCACCAATCACCCGGTGCAACGCGCCGTTCGGTCCATAGATTTGGATTCCGACGCTTTGCACCCACACGTAATGGCCGCGGGCATGCCGCATGCGGAACTCCAGGGAGTACTGCCGGACTCCCGTTGAACCACCACGGCTTTGGCGATCGGGCGCGGCTGCGGAATCGTCCGGATGAATCAACAACAACCACGAATCATAAGTGTTGGGCAGATCGGCGTCGGCGTACCCCAGCAGTCGTTTCCAACCCGCCGAATAGTAGACTTCGTTTTTCCGGAAATTCAGATCGAAAAAACCCAGCGGGCTGCGATCGTTCAACAGGGCCAGAAAGTTGTCCGGGGCGAGAACCGTGGCGAACGGAGGAGCTGACACCACGGGAGCTACGACCGGAGCCGGTGGCGTGATGAATGCAAAATAGCTGACCGGACTGTCGCTCGCGCGTTCGATGCGCACCATGCTGTCGTGGGCGGCGGCTTCCTTCGGCTGGAGTTGCAGGGCGACGGGTTGGAGCTGAGCCGCAGCCAGCACCACTTCCCATTGAGACTGAACCCAACCGGAGTCGCGGGA
>JBEHXD010000730.1:0-2850 GCA_048498875.1 Verrucomicrobiota bacterium | reverse complement strand
AACT
The DNA here is from genome assembly GCA_048498875.1 of Verrucomicrobiota bacterium. Taxonomy (GTDB): domain Bacteria; phylum Verrucomicrobiota; class Verrucomicrobiia; order Opitutales; family Opitutaceae; genus Lacunisphaera. The sequence continues at coordinate 2,846 of JBEHXD010000730.1, read as the reverse complement.
CCCACACGGGCTTCGTAGACGCCGGGATGAGTTTCATCAGTGCCGATGACAAAATCCTGGATAAACGCGTCGTTCAGCATCAGCGCGAGTTTCGTCGGACCGGGATCCTCGGTGAACACGAGGGGTTGTTCGCTGCCCTGGCCTTTGAGCGCACCGCCGGTTTTGGTCGCAAAGGCCTGCACCCGCATCAGGTAGTCGCCGGCGGGAAGGTTGAGTTCCACGGCTGCGTCGTCTTCCTCGAGACTGATAAGATGAACCCAGCCATCGCCGCGATCACCGACGGCGTTAAAGCCAATTTGGGCGAGGCTGGCCGGAATGCGCCGTACTTCGCTTTTAATCGGGTCGGTGACAATTGCGGTGTCGAGGATGCGGTCGGCGGCGTTGAGGTATTTTTCCAGCAGCACCGGCGGCAGGGAGAGCACGTCGCCGATGTTGTCAAAACCGTAGCCGGAATCATCTGGCGGAAAATCGGCGGCGGGTTTGAAATCCACACCCACCAGATCCCGGATGGTCGCATTATACTCGGCCCGGTTCAACCGGCGTAGCACCACGCGGCCGGGATCCGGGTGGGCGGGGTCCAGTTTGAACAACTCCTGCTCCACGAAACGGCTGATCAGGTCGCGCTCTGCATTGGTTGGAACCGGTCCGTCGTCGTCCGGGGGCATCTGATGCTGGCTGACGTTGCGCAACACCCCTTCCCATTTTTTCCGTGCGCCACGCACGTCTTCGACTGTTGCGTAGCTGTCAAGGGCCAGGCCGGCCTTGTTGATGCCGTCACCATGGCATTCGTAGCAATAGTTGCTCAACAGCGGTTTGATTTCCCGATCGTAGGAAATGAGCGGCGCCGGGTTGCTCTCCCCGGAAGCTGCCGTCGGGAACAGTTCCGAAAGGAATATCGGCAACAGCCAAAAACTGCCGCGGGAAAGGCGCATTATTTTTTGAGCAGGCCGAGATCACCGAGCCACTCGATGAAACGGCTGTGCCAGCCGGAGACGGCGAGGTTTGGCCGGTCGTTACGCACACCGAAGCCGTGCCCCCCGCGGTTGTAGATGTGGAGTTCGGCGTTCACCCCCGCGTGGTGCAAGGTGGTGAAAAACGCCGCCAACTGTTCCGGCATCCGGTCGTCGTAAGCGCAGACGAGAAATGCGGGGGGAGTGGATTCTTTCGAGAGGGAATAGTCGGTCTTTTGCAGACCGCCTGGGTAAATGGGTGCAAAAAAATCAGGACGCGATGATTGTCGCTCGATCAAGTCACCCGCGCCGGGGTTGCCCGAGTCGTGACTGGTGGCGGCGAGCAGGGCCACTTCACCTCCGGCGGAAAATCCCAGGATGCCGACCCGATGGGGATTGACGTTCCATTCGGTCGCGCGAGCCCGGATCAACTGGATGGCCCGTTGGGCGTCAGCGAGCGCTTCCTTTTCCACCTTGTAGGGAGAATTGCCCGCCGCATCCCGCGCGAGACGATACTTTAAAACAAATGCGGCGATACCGTGCCCCGCGAGCCAGCGTCCCAAATCGTAACCCTCGCGATCGATCGTCAGCTGCCAGTGTCCACCGCCGGGCGCGATGATCACTGCGGCTCCGGTTGCCGTTGCCGGGGATGGCAGGAAGGGCGTGATGCTGGGGTTGTGGATGTTGAAAATAACCGGAAATATTATGTCCGGTTCCTGCCGCCAGCTGATGTTCTCCGGTTCGTCCTTGCGCGCTTCCGATCCGGGCGCCCCGGTTTCCCAGAGCGCGACTGCGGGAGGATGGGGCGACTCCACCGGATCGGCTTGGGGAATCGCCGGGCCTTTGGCGTCGGCGTTCATGGGCAATACGGGCACGGCACGCGGCGGGCGGGATTCCGCCGCGGAGAGAAAAATCGTGCAGGCGCAGCCCAGCACGGCCAGGCGCAAAACAGGGGTAAGGGGCATGGTAATGCCACTCTGCCGTCGTTACCCGGCCAGTAAAGCGGTTGAACCTGCGGACAGTCTGATGTCCGCGTGCAGTGCTTTACTTGCCCGCTCGCGCGCGCATCAGCACGCCAGCATAGTACGCGATGTAATAACCCGCGGTGAGTCCGAAAATCGAAAGCGTGAGCGGACTATGGAAAAGTTCGGGCGAGGAGGCATTGTAGGCACTGCTTTCGGAGAGCATCAGGATGCGATAAATGATCCGGCCGATAAACAAGACGGAAAGGATCACGCCGATGACGGTGTTTGGCGTGTAGAATTTCCCCTCCGGGGTGAACTCGAATTTTGTCAGTCGCAAGCCCAGCAGGGCCAGCGGTGCACCGAGCAAAAGGCCCACGGCGAGACCGATGAGAACCGGTGGATAAACCAGGCCACCCGCCGCGATCAGCATGGTGATCACGCTGAAAATAATGATGCGCGCCAAGGTGCGTTTCGGCTGGAGAGGCTGACGGCCGATATTGCGACGAACCCGCACGTACATGCGCCAGGCGATCAGGGGGAGAATAATGGCCGGCGCCAGTTGGGCGGGTTTCATATCCCGTCGATACAAGGGCGCGCCAGGGAAACCGCGAGCGCTAATTGCTGACTTGCTTTAATGCGGGAAATCGAACCCCCACGTGCGCCTGGCGTAGCCATACGTGACGGGCTTTACCTGGATCAGTTGGGAGAGTGAGTTGGCGGCCTGATACTTCGCGGCGAAGGCCGCCACCTCGCGTTCGTAGTCCGCCAGGAGCTTTGTCTTCACGTCGGACTGGACAAACGAATGGCTCAGGCTGTTTCGTCCGAGTTGCACCAGCTCGTCCCAGGACAAATGATAGGTGGTGACCGCCGTGTAGTATTCATCCGTCATGTTGCTGTCCCACATGCCGCGATCGTCGGTGTTGAGGCACAC
>JBEHXD010000729.1:0-2850 GCA_048498875.1 Verrucomicrobiota bacterium | reverse complement strand
GCTTGCCGTCGCCGTTGAGATCGGCGGCCCGGACGTCCGTGACGCGGGCGACATTCTGGAGAATCCAGTGTGGCGTGAAATGCTGGTGCCCGTCATTTTCCAGAATGATGACCGAGCCGATTTTGTCGTTGTTCGGAAAGACCTCGCCCATGCTCGACACGAGCAGGTCGGTATCCCCGTCGCCGTCGATGTCCACCGCCTCGACGTGCACCGGTGCCCGCATGTTCTCGGCGATCACCTTCTCCTCAAATACTCCCGGGGACACCTGCCGGAGCCAGTAAATCTGTCCCTCCTGCGCCTCACAAAACACGACATCCATCTTCCCGTCCCGGTCGAGATCCACCGGGATCACGTGGGCGATCCAGGGATGCCCGGTGATCGGGCCGCCAATCGCCTGCCGCTTAAACCAGTGGCTTGCATCATCGACCGCTTGGGAAGGCGCCGCCACGGGAGGCAGGGCGGCCAACGCATCCGCCTCACGACGACCGCAGCTCTGAAATAAAAGCCCGCTCAGAGCGAGCAAGGCAAACGTGAGGCGACGCATGAGGTGAAAAGTATTCCCCTGGCCGCGTGCACCCGCCAAAGAGACGGAGCAAAAAGGACCATAGATGGGGTGGAAGAGGGATCGTAGACCACCGCTGATGCCTTTTGCTATCACCCGATTGGGGGAGTTTCACTCGAACCGCGAGAACCCGGTGCCCTCCGGACCGAACGAAGACACCGCCGGCCGCACTGAATCGATTACGCCCAAGGCAACGAAGGGGAATTGGATTGACCGCTAATAAGTTTGTTATCCGCCGAAACTCTGAGTCCCTCCTGCGCCTACCGTAGCCAAACCTTCAGGGACGTCTCGGGCGCGGAGCGCGAGCTTTGGCATCCGAATTACTTTCAGGCGATCGAGACTGCCCACGACTGCCTCCTAGCCCAGCCATCGCAGCCAAAACCGAGCCTTAAGATTTAGCCGGGGCGCGATAGTGTCGAGGCTTTGGCAGGACAAAACGACAGAAGTCAGTTGCTCTAGTCTACGAGACGTGACGGAATAAGTGGTCGGCATTAGCGGCCTGTTTCGTCATCCACATGCCAGAGAAAACCCCACTCATCAGCGTCTTTGCTTGGAAACGTTTTTGGACTCCTTGGACCCAAGGAATCCAGATGGAATGGGGTCATGACCAGTATCTGGCGGATCCCGAATCGAAATACGCGGGCAATAGCCACCTCAAAGAACTGAGGGAACTCAAGCTGGCAGAGCCAGGCTGCATAGTGCTATGCGGTGAGCCAGGTATGGGGAAAACTCAGACGTTGGCGGCGTGGCTCGCTGACAACACGAGCGTTGTACCGGTGATCAGTGTGGATTTCCGGCACTTGCCGGACCGGCTGCGCTTCGATAAATTGGTTTTTGAGACCATTGTTTGGACAACATGGAAGGCAGCGAACGATGTTTTGATAGTCGTGATTGACGGGGTCGATGAAGGTCTGATCAAGATCCCAGGGTTTCTTGACTACCTGACGGATCGCTTGCGATCGGAGCCGTTGGAGCGGCTTCGGCTAGTGCTTACCTGCCGGTCTCTCGATTGGCCAGTTAGTGAAGGCGACCGGCTAATGGCGTTGTGGGCGTCGACCCCGGTACCCAAGATTTATGAACTGTGCCCGCTGCGTCTGAAAGACGTCGCTTTGGCCGTGAACCAGTCAGGATTAAACACGAATGCTTTCCTGTCCGCGGTGCGCAAGGACGGGCTGGTGGCATTCGCGACGCGTCCTCTCACACTTCGTATGCTGATCGATTCATTCCGGCGAGGACGCGGATTCGCGACAACGCGGGGCGAGCTGATCCGTAACCACATCCTAACTCTGTGTGAAGGCGATCCGGAGCGTCGCCGCCGGTTGCAGACGCTGAAGCCAAGCTTAGCGCGTTACACCACTGATGATATTTATCGAACTGCGCGTGGCATCGCGGCTTTGCTGATGTTGGGGGGACGGTCGGCGATCCATACGGGAGCAAAAAAGAATGTCGGGGCGCGCGATCTCGGTATCGATGAGATCGTGGCTTCGTTTGCCGACGTTGAGGCCGTCATCAATTTGGAAATGGTCAAGCAAGCGTTGGATTCACCGTTGTTCTCGGCCCGTGGGCCCGAACGAGTGGGCTTCTACCATCAGGTTCTGGCGGAAGTGCTGGCAGCCGATTTTTTGCGGATTCTTCCGTTGCGGCAGCAGATCCAATTGCTGGGCGATCGGGACGCCTGGGGACGCTATGTCGAGCCGCCACTGGCGGAAGTGGCTGGCTGGCTGGCGGCGGATGCGAAGGATTTCCGAGCGTTCCTACTAGAGAACGAACCGGCAACCTTGTTGCGGGCGGACGTTTCCAAGTATGCCGCAAAGGAGAAGGAAGAGGTCGTCGCGACGGTCTTGACGCGGGCACGGAGTGGACGGCTGTTCGACGGAAATGATGAGCGGCGTTATTACCACGGGCTCAAGCATCATGGCCTCGCGCAGCAGTTGCGTGTGTATTTGGTAGACCAATCGGCAAACCTTGTTGCTAGGCGACTCGCGTTGACCATCGCGCGAGAGTGTCAGGTTCATGCTCTGTTCGATGATTTGCTGGAGCGGTTGAATGACCCTGCGGATACCAAGATTCATTACTCAGCCGACTCTGCGCTGAAGGACCTGGCTAGGCCGGGCGACAAGGCGAAGCTCCTTGCGTTGGTCACGGCGCCGGGCGCGGTCGCCTCGCATACGCGTTTCTGGGCGGCAATTGCGCTACTTGAAAACGAACTGGTGCCGCTGCGGGATCTGCTCTACCACCTGCCGAAGCTCTTGATTGGTTCGGTTTCGAATGGCTACTTGTGAGCGCAA
>JBEHXD010000728.1:0-2863 GCA_048498875.1 Verrucomicrobiota bacterium | reverse complement strand
GCTTTCCGGCTAGCCCCACACCCGGGCTCGTGGTCAGGCCGGCGAGGATGTCGCCCCTCCGGTCCTCGCTTCGGCGCCAATTCTGCGACCGGTCCCGCCCGGCAACGGGGCCCCAAAGGGGCCGCCCCGCCGCCATTTCCCGCGAGCCCCAGGCCGCCCTGTTTCAGACGGTGGCCGGGAAAACCGGGTAGACGAAACCAACCGCGACGCCGGACCACGCACCCTTGATCGCGCCTTGAAGCGTCGACGGCCGGCTACCTCACCGGCTGACGGGTTACAGTCCTATCTGCGACTTCTGCCGGAGCCGCCAGGCACCACATCCCGCTCCGCTTCACGGTCGCCACCGGTTGGCGCCCCTTCATCGAGCGAGATTGGCTGGATTATCCGGGAGGTTTTGATGGCGGGGATAGATTTTTTGTGCTCGGAGGCGGGTTGGTGTCGGCAGGCTATCCACACATATCCGAGACGCGAGTGTGATGATTCTGGCCAGCACAACTAGACGTTGCTCTGTCCTGCTATAGGCTCTGCTTATCGTTCGTTGTGAGGAGTATCCATGCCCAACATCATCGTGTTTCACACCGCTTGGATGGATAAGTACGACGGCGATGGGGCGAGCTTGATCGCTGGGGGTTTCAAGTTTGCTGCCGAGCATGGCTACGGTCACGAGATGTTCAATTTCAGAGACATTGGCGGATATTGCTACGGCTATGTTCCGCCCACCGGCGACCTGCATTTCGAAGATCACTTTGACGTGGCTAGAGGGACTCCAATGCTAGAGGGCGTCACGGTGGTCTGGACCGCGCCTCATCCCGAACAAGGCGGCCGCGCGGTCGTCGGGATTTGGCGGGATGCCACAGTCTACCGCGAAATGAGAGAACCATCCTCCGCGGTTGCCCGCCGCCGTCGTTTTCGCACCGAAATCGCTGGCTACAGAGCCAAGGCCAGTTCCAAAAACTGTGTGCTTGTTCGACCGGAAGCCAGACCGATTTTTGTTGCCGCGCGCCACTCACGAAAGGGCGAGTCATGGCCGGGACAACAGAAAGTCTTCTACCCGAAAGCGGCCTCGGAGGCGTTGAGGCAGCTTAATCGCATTATCAACGACATCAATTCGGGACAGCTTGCGCCCATTAAATCGGCAAGCGATGGAAAGAAGAAAAGGCGCTCTCGTTGGCAAGTCGATATTGAACGGCGCCAGAGAATCGAGAAGGCAGCTATCGAGGCGGTGGGAAACCAATTGGAGAAAGCGGGTTTCACGGTCGACTCAGTGGAGGAAGAAAATCTTGGCTATGACCTCGTTGCCACTCGCGGCGATGAAGTCCTCAACGTCGAGGTTAAAGGCAGGTCAGGGGGTGATGTCACGGCGGATCTCTCAGTCAATGAATTCGATTGCCTGACCGACTACACGCTCGATCGTGATCCAAAAGGGCACTATCGCGTGGCGATCGTGACGGACGCCTTGGGCAAACCCATTATCAACGAGTTCGTTCTCGTGCGAGGAGACAAACGCGGGGGAGACTTTTGGTCGACGCTTAACGGCCGGTGGCGTTTAGACTTCGAACGACGGACAGCGGCAAGATTGACGGCCAAGCGACAAGGCTAGGAACGAAGCACCGTCCGCTGAGCCAGCGAGCTGCGGATTTGTGCCTGTCGCTAAAAGGGGTCGTCGCGACTTTCGCGGCGGCCCCTGGCATTGCGTCTGGCTAACGTGGAAGATTCACGTTGTAGATTGCGGCGACCGTGCTTTCTGCAAATTCGTAGGCGCTGATGTTCTTGCCAACTTTCTGTGGATCCCAAAGCGCCATCTCGATCACGAGCCGGTAGTTCTTCATAATCTCTACCAAATACTTGCTGAGGAATGCTTGTGGATTTGTCTTCCAAATGAGCAAGCCGTCTTTGTCCACATCCAACAATGCCCGCAAACCATAGAGTAGAGGGACGATAAAACCGTCGGGGCAGGTGTAGTTTACCGCGCGCTCCAAAAACGGAGTTGTCGGCTTAGCTCTCAGATATTTAGGATTTTTATCCGCGGCCTTGTCCGAGTCGAAAATCTTGACCGCTGAAATCTTCCCAAAGCTGCCGCCAGCCTTGTTGTAGGCCAGCGGAATGTCCTCGTAGAGAAGATCGTAAAGCTCAGGGAAAATACCTCCGATCTTCATCGCGCTCTTCACCGCGTCATTGTGAACGCGCACCGCATAGCCCCCCTCTGTGGGAGTCGACACCTCCCCGTTCTCAAGGAGTTTGTTGAAGGCAGCAACACAAACCGCTTTGTTGCGGTAAATCTGATTTGGATTAACGCGAACAGCTCCAGGGAGCTTGAGCTTCGAGAGACCGATCCAGCAGAGTGCGATAATGTCGCGGACTTTGATACGGCCACCATCATTGGTCTTCCACTCTACCGATGCGGACAGGGTAGTAGGCAGGTGTTCTTTGAATACGTCGTAAAAGCCCCTCTTGTTCGCTTTGGTTTCTTCGCTGAGCTGAACGTTGTTATTCCGAGCAGCGCCGATCTCGAGAAGTGAACTGCGGAAGGTTTCGACAACGTCGGCATCGCTCATATCCGCCGGAACTTGCACTTCGATCGGCATTTCGAAGTCGAGAACGTCAATGATCTCGCCTATCGCGTTGCGGTTCTCAGTCCAAGCTGCGCGAAAGCCCTCCCAGTCCTTCACCTTACTAAGTTCGCGATCTGGTACTCCTGCCTCGCGAAGGATATGGCGGCCCGCGGCAAGCGCGTTGTGACCCCCATCCAATATCCCCTCTGCCTCTGGATCGACGAAGGTGAGCTGGTAGCGATCACGATCCAATACGCGGTAGCCCAAGGGCGCGGAGCTGACCCACGGCAACTTCTCCGAGCTCGCGGCCA
>JBEHXD010000727.1:0-2881 GCA_048498875.1 Verrucomicrobiota bacterium | reverse complement strand
GTCTGCGATGCCATGCCGACCCGGTAAACACCCTCCATCAGCTCCGAAAGCCCCCAAAGCGAATCGGCTTCGGTGCCGTAGAGGGCACCGAATCCTTGAACGTCGATGAACATAGCAGTGCGGTCGACCATCGTGAAACTGCAGTCGAGCGTCAGGGACGGTATTCAAGTGAGCAATCCTCTATCGCAGATAGAAAACTGTCGCGGCATCAATTCAGCGTTTCGCCTCGCGAGAGCCGCAACGGTTGCTAGGACAAAGCTGTGACATCGAGCCCTCGCTCGCCCAACGACCAACTTGCTGAGATTCTGCGGCAGATCAAAACCGGAGAGTTTCCGCCTCGTCCCCCTTCGAAACGTTTCGCTGGCCGTGCGACTTTCAAAAAGCAACGGGACTACCTCGTCATCTTTATCGATGTGTTGGGATTTGGCGATCAAGTTGCGGCGGTCAAAACTCCTGCGGCCTTGCATCGCGTGTATCGCAAATTGCTCAAAGTTCAAAACCGTCTCGATATTCCGTCGGCAGGCAACGAGACCCACGAATTGGAGTCTCTAAATCGCACCTACGGGAAGACCGTGTTGGCGCTTTCTGATAGCATCGTAATTGCCGTAGATCCCGAATCCGAAGCGACCCGCGTTCGTAATCCATACGATATTTTGTGTCTTGAGCTCCTTTACGTATTGCACGCACAGATGCAGCTCGTGGCCGATGGCATTTTTCTCCGCGGCGGAATCAGCCATGGGAAGTTTTTCTACCAAGACAACCTGTTGGTCAGCCCTGCTCTGGTTCGCGCGCACCGGCTCGAATCCCGCGTGGCTTGCCACCCTAGAATTCTGATAGGACAATCGACGCTCGATTGGATTCGGGGCCATCGAGGGCTGAAGTCACATTCAGCCGATCCGACACGGAACTACACGCGGCAAGTCTGCGACAACTTGCCGGCCGGCTCGGAGCCGCTGTTCATGCTCGATTATCTACCGGAGTATGCCCGCGAATTTGAAGAGCGCTGGGTTGATCCATCCGACCATGCGCACTACGCCGCCGCAAAACGCGATGCAGAGCGAACAGCAATTTTAGAAACAAAGTGGCGGAAAGCCAGGCGGATGGTAATGAGCGTGCATCGAAAGAAGGTGGAGCTTGCCTACCGACGTGCGGCGATTGGAAGCAAGGTAAGGGCGAAATACGAATGGCTCCTGAACTACCATAATGAAATCGCGTCGGAGTTTGGCCAAGAGATGCAGGACATGGTCAGCGAGCTAGTGCCTCGCACTGAGTCTCAAATCGCCTCCCGAAACTCCATCCGCTGAGTCGGCGGGAAACCTTTCTTATGCGAAACGCGGCAACTAGGTCTCGCCGCCAAAAGAAGTCCCGGCGCGCGCCCAAGCTGCCGCCGTCGATTCTGGTTCTGCGGTTGGATTCCGAGAAGCTAACGCTCGACGGCCTGACGTTGGGCAACGAAATCGCATTCGCTGGCCAGTTGAGCACGCTCTGTCTCAATGCGCGCCTCGTTACTATCAATAGCACCACGGACGGCAACCTTGTCGCCCAGTTGCGGCCGCTTGCCGAGCGTCGGGAACGCTTCGATCTCATCGTCGTAATCGCCCACTCGAACGAATCGATCATTCGCCACGCGAGCGATGGATGGAGGGAATGGCCCGCGTTCGCCCAATACCTGGAGCCATTCGCGCCACGCCAGCTCGCGCTTATCGCGTGCGCCGCCGGCGGTCACCCAGTGGCAGCGCAGTTGTTTTCCGCTCTACCTCGCCTCGATCGCATCTTCGCCTCGCCCGAATGTGTGAACGTAAATCTGGCCAATCTCATCCTCCTCGTTGCGGGCTATTCCATGACCGGGGGACGAGCCAAGGGCGAAGCTGTATCTTGGTTGAAGTTAATCGCCCTCATCGGCACAGGGCGGAGACTGAAGGTCTGGCGGCGGCACGGTGCCCCCAGTGGCCAAGAGATTTGGGAAGACGTTTTGGCTTGGGCCTCGCGGCAATGATGGGAACGCGGACCGTGCTCCTGCGCGCAGCACCCGGCCAGCCGTCTCGGACGCCGGGGTTTCACCCCGCAATCTCAGTCGCGAAGCCAAACTGATCATTTCACCCATCGGCGTAGCGAGGCGGAAGATCCCTGCGCACGTCGAACCGCACGACACCGTTAGCGAAAATGCGCAGGAGTGTCCGCAAAACCAACGCGCGCCGAGCCGTCATTCTGTCACGCGAAACAGCCAGCGCTCCACCTGACCGAACAGCCGCCACTCCGAGTCGCCAGTCAAGGTGGAGGCGACGAAGGAGCACGACCTTGACGGGCGATTCACAATTGGCGGCGGGCAGGCGAGCCTATTAAAACCCGCGCCTCACGGGCCTAAACTTTGTAGGAGTAGGCATAGGGCTTCAATTTTCCATCCTCCAGCCGCCACGGCGAAATCTTGCGGATCTTTCCGCCGCTCGCCCGCGGCCCGGTGCCGTCCCGTTCGAGGGAGATCGAGTGAACGACAATCAGCATGTTTGCGGGATGCGACAGTCGTTGAAATTCGACCTCGTTTTTTGTGAGGAAGATTTCGGAACCTGCCCCCGTGGTGCCCTTCACTTCGACGGCAAACGTCTTACTGCCCTTGGTCGCCGAATAGTCGTAGGGATTTCCTCTGCTGACGTCTTGCACGCAAAAATTTCTCTTAGTCAGGTAGCGTTGCGCGACACCCATGGCGTGCAGTTCCACGCAGTCTTTCTCTCTCTTCGTCAGGCCGAAGCCCTGTTTCGAGCCTTTTTGCGGATTAACCGCCGACTCAACGAGCGATTCAAACTGGGCGGACTGGGAAATTGAATTTATCGGGCCACGGCGAGGGCTATCCCCATCGCGGGTATTTTGGTAAGCCGCCAGAATT
>JBEHXD010000726.1:0-2886 GCA_048498875.1 Verrucomicrobiota bacterium | reverse complement strand
ACCAACCCGAGCGCCTGAAAATCCTCCGATGTTTTCCGTGGCTACGACAGCGGTCGCTCGCTTGAAAATCACGTAAGCCACTAAAGCAGAAACCCTGCGTGTCCCCGGGAACCGTTTCTCAGCGACTTTGTTTACCGATTGTCAGCGCTAAGGCAGAGAATTCGGGCACTTCGGCCGAGGTGAAAATCCGAACTAGGGAGCGATTCCCCGCTCCACCACCAATCCGGAAGAGATTAGTTGCCTTCAGCCCTACCCGAGAGTGGGCAAAGCGGATTTGGCATCGATTCTCCGCCCTAGTCAACCGCCATGCCGTGGCGCTTGCAAAGTCCTGGTTCTTTCGCGCCGAAATCGAGTAGCCCAAACTCGTTTCGGAGGGCTACTCAACGCGACCATCCGGCCAAGCTAAGATCTCTGAGAATTCTCAAGCTCTCCCTCAACAGGCAGTCATCCGTGATGGTGGAGGCTTCATCGGAACCAGTCTTCCCTGCTCCCAAGTGCGAGCTCAAATCGAACGAAGCCGAAGGCGTCATGCTGTCCGGATCCTTCAGGTTTTGCGCCATTTGCTCCTGCTGCCCCTGTTCCGCCTGAAGCTGCCGACGCCGATCGAGGTTGATCAGCACAGAGTGTTGATGGGCGTCAGTGAAACGGTCTGCGGCTTGTTGTGCGGCGATGAGATCCGGCAGGACGCGCTGGCGGTCGGCACTTTTCGCGCGCACAAGATCAAGCGTCTCCGTGGGGAGCGGCTTCGCCGGAATCTCAGAGCCAGAAATGCGCTCACTGCTCAGTGGGTGAAGCAGATCGCGTTCGTAGGTGGCGGCGAAGGCTAGCGAGGGCAAGACCACGTCCGGAGTCACTCCAACCAGCTGAGTGGAGGCGCCACTCGGCATGAAAACTCTTTGTATCGTCAACCGCGCAGCCCCGCTGCCGTCGGGTGATCGGGCCAGCACTGGCGACAAATTGCGGAGCTCAAGAACCGTTTGGACGCTGCCCATACCGACGGTTGGCGATCCGACGACGACAGCGCGTCCATACTCCTGCAATACGCCGGCCACAATTTCTGATGCCGATGCGGAGCGGGAGTCAACGAGCACCACAAGAGGCCCAGTAAACAGCGTTTCGTTCTTTGAGGCCACGATCGAGTTCTCGCCCGAGTAGTTGCGAATCACAAAGGCCGGGCGCTTCCCAATGAAGAGGCCCAGCAGCTCGGCGGCCTCCGTGAGATAGCCTCCACCGTTACCACGCAGGTCTAAAACGAGGCCGTGAATCGCCTCACCTTTAAGTTTTTCCAAGAGCTGTGCCACATCGCGGGAGGCGCTAGTCCGGCTGCCGTCCGCGGTGGTGATTTCACCATAGAAAGAGCCCAGCGTGACGACGGCAAAAGCCGATTTAGCGTCGGATTCTTGGCTCATGTGAAACACCCGTGCCCAAGCCCGCATCGCGTCAGGCGAAACCCGCCCCCGAGTAACCTTAGTCGTCAGCCGAATTGAAGGATCGACTGCACTTGCCGGGTGCGTGACCAAGCGAACCTCCGTTCCCGGCTTGCCCCGGGTTAGTCCAACAATTTGTCGCAACCTAAAGCCATGCACGTCCACTAACACGTCTCGTTCGTCGCCCACAGCGACGATCTCATCGCCGGGTGAGACGCGAGAGCCCGCCGCAGGCCCACCCGAAAGAACGTCGGTTATCAAACAGCGACCGTCGCGCGTGGTCAGTTCCAGCCCGATACCAACTAGATCGGACCGCATCGCCGCCCCGAAGTCCTTGAATTCCTCCGGTCCGTAGTAGGTCGAATGCGCATCATAACGATGCGCCATCGTTGCAAGAAACCGGTCGCCAATTTCTCGGCTCCCTACTCCGGCGATGCTCGCCAACCAATTTTCATAGCGTTTCTGGAGGATTGTCTTGGCTTCATCGACGCTCCGCCCGTTTAGCACCTCGTCTATCACCTCGGCTTGAAGGCGCCGTAGCCAAATACCATCCGCCGTTCGCGCGTCGTTGGGCCAAGAGAACGGTTCCCGGGGGCGATCCACCACTTCGTTGGTGTCGAGAGTCAGTTCCCCGTGAAGTTGTCGGGATATCCATTTCACGCGTTCTGCGCTGCGCGCCCGATAGGCATCAAAGATCGAGGTCGCAGCACCGAGGTCTCCGAGCACCGCCAGATTCCAGTGGAGGGCAGGGCCGATTTGCCGAGTCAACGCGTCGCGGTCAGATTGGAGAAACACCACACGCCGCTCGTCGAGCGATGCCATGAATTCCTGAACAAGATCCGCAAAGTCCGCCTCCTTCACGGCATCGCGATTGTAGTGTGCCTCTTTGAAGAGCTGCACGAAGAGCTTCGTTTCAATCGCCGAACTATTCGCCGCGCGCGAAGCCGCCGAGTTAGTCTTGGCAGAGGTTGCGATCGATGCAGACGGCACCACCACCAGAAAGAAGGCGGCCCCAAGCTTCACCAGAAAACGATCTCTTTTGAGTCTAAGCATCATCGCCAAGAATATCTTCATAGTTCATCGTGGTGGTGGAAGCTGGTAAGTCGCAGCGGGGCCACCGTCGATGTGGCCTAGCCGCGGTCATGTCGCAGTCGGCTAGGCCGTCTCGTCTCGGTCGAGTGAGGGTCGAATCGCTGATACTTCACCGCCAGGCAGCGGCCGCAACACCCGCGTCGCACCCCGTTTCGCTTGGTTGACCCTGGCCAAAAACACCTCCCGCGTGTGCCTCACCTCGAAGGCGCGTGCGGCCACCACCTCAGTCGCAGAGACACCAAGGCGACTAACCCAACTATAAATCACATGTCGCATGCTCTGTTTATCCGACATAAAACTTTACAGCCATATCAAAGACGGGAAGACGCGGAAGCACAATTTCCCTCGGGGTTCCTGAACAAGCAGG
>JBEHXD010000725.1:0-2895 GCA_048498875.1 Verrucomicrobiota bacterium | reverse complement strand
GCGTCTCGACTTTGGAAACGCGCCCCTCCTCATCGTCGGGCGAGCCCATGCTGAACGTACCGGCCTCGATGCGCCGCAGCCACAGCTCGTAGGTGCGGCAAGCGTCGCCCGCCGCATCGGGCGGCGTCGCCGAGTAGCGCCATGGGTAGGAAACGGCATCCGCGCCGGCGGAAAGATCAACGACTAGATACTGCTCGGTGCCGCTGGAAACGACCACCGCGATGCCCAACTCGCCGGTCTTCAACTCCGGCGCATCCGCCCGCATGTCCCAGACCACCCGGTGCCGCCCGGCCTTCACCTTGGCCCCGTCCGCCCCGGCGCCGGTGAAGGTGCGTACCGTGTAGTTGCGCGCGGTCTCGGCGGCGGTGCCGCGGACCGTGAGGCTTACGGAATACTCCGCATCGGGTTGGTCGGACACGATTTCGTACTCGATATCCGCCAGCCCGTTCCACGGAGCGCGTTGCTTGGCCGTGACATTCTGCACGGAGACCGCGGCATGGGCGTTGCAAGCTGCCGGCAGTAGGAAGGCGACGGCGATCAGAGGGAGTATGGGTATTCTCATGGGATTTTCCGTTTGATGGGTTTTGGTGTTGGGAAAGAATGTTCTTTCTTCTTACACCGAACGACAAAGCTCGGTTGCCGGTGAACGTCAACGGGTTGATAGGCATACTAACGTAGCCGAAGCGAACGAGCCAAACGCGCCAAGAGACCGCGGGGCAACTGCAGCGACTGCTTGGGTGACAGGCGTTCGTAGCCATCTGCGCCGAGGTTACGGCGCGCTCTCATTTTTGCACCGGACGAGTATAAATTGGCCCGGCAGGTCCGCAATCTGAAAGCCTAGAATAAGCTTCCTAGAAGTAAGCGCGCACGCGCATTGCTATCATGCCGACGTTTTAGTGCACTCTAAGATTTGCACCGAATGGGCGCGGTCGACAAGACTCGCTTGAGTTGTGCAAAATCGACCGGCTTCGTGAGGTGCAGATCGAAGCCCGCGTCATGCGACTTCTTGATGTCTTCGTCCTGCCCATAGCCGCTTTGGGCAATCAGGTAAGATTCATTCGTTGCGGAATGAGCACGCAACGCACGAGCTACTTCGTAACCATCTTTGCCGGGCAAGCCGATGTCGCACAACACAATGTTCGGTCGAAAATGAGAAGCGAGTTCCAAGCCCGCCATTCCCGAATCGGCGCATTCGACCTCATGCCCTAACCGCGTCAGCAGCACCTTCAACGTCATCGACATCGCGCGACTGTCTTCGATGACCAAGATGCGTTGTGATTCGGCAGCGACCTCCGTGGGGGGGCCGAGCGTTGGAACGGCAGGGGTCCGAGCCTCGACCAGAGGCAGCTGCAGCGTGAAGGTCGAGCCCTTCGCCAGTCCATCGCTGGAGGCTACAAGCGATCCTCCATGCAAGGAGGTCAGGCCTCTGGCGAGTGACAACCCGAGTCCGAGACCTCCCTTGCTTCGATCGAGACTGACGTCCGCCTGACTAAAAGTATCGAAGACGCGCGACAGCGTTTCTCGACTCATGCCGATTCCCGTGTCCGTCACGCGCACGATGACGTTTTTCGACGGTTGATCGACTTCGCAACTGACACGGATTTCGCCTCCCGCGTTGGTGAATTTGTTGGCGTTGTGCAACAGATTACCAAGAATTTGCGAGAGCCGAATACGATCTCCCTGCACCTCACAAGGAACGTTGGGCACGGACAAGGAGATGCTGATTTTGTTTTCTTCGATGAGCGGGCGATAGTCGTTAACGACGTCGCGGACGATGGTCGTCATGTCACAAAGTTCTTGACGCAGACGGACCTTGCCCTGAGCGATGCGCGAGACATCCAAGAGATCGTCGACGAGTCGGACCATGTGCCCAACTTGTCGCTCCATCATCTCGCGCGTTTGCCGAGCTTCAAACGAATCGGAGGGGACGAGATCGAGCACGCGAATTCCGTTGCGAATCGGCGCCAGGGGATTCCGCAGCTCGTGAGCCAGCATCGCCAAGAACTCATCTTTGTGCCGATTGGCTTCTTCCAGTCGATCCGCCTGCTTTCGTAACTCTTCTTCGGTCACAATTCGTTCGGTTACGTCTTCAATCAACGTGAGCGTGCCGCAGATAGCGCCGTCTTTCAGCATCGGCATCAGCCGCGCCGTCTGCTGCATGTGCATCAGTTGGGTCGCGGAAACCGTCGGTGGCAGGGGCAGCAAAAACTTGTGAAAACGCTGCGATAAGATGCAGGCGTGCCCGTCGAGCGCTTGCCGGTAATAACGATCCAAACTGCGAATGACGAGATCGGGATAGATTTCGAATAGGTGGCGTCCCATAACGTCGGTCGCCACTTTACCGCTGCGTTGTTCGAGCCACCGATTCCAACCGGTGATGCGAAGTCCGACGTCCGTCGTGAATACGCCCCAACCGCCGAGATGGTCCAAGCTATTGAGAAGAACTTTGCTAGATTCCATCGCCGACTTTTCCTCGCTCCTTGCTTGAAGCCATGTCGCAAAAACGTGCGACCGAGCAGGGCCGTCGCCCTAGCCGCCTTCGCCCTTTAGCGAACGTTCCGCCCAGGCTTCGACTTCTGCAATGAACAACTCGAACGAAGCGATGCCGAGGACGAGCACCAAGCAACCGGTAACTTCACTTCCACGCAGGCGAAATCTTGCGCCAACCACGAGTGCATGCTGCACTTGGTTTTGATCAATGGCGATGGATTTCACCATCGCTCCGAGATCGTCCAAGCTCAAGCGCGGCACCGAGAACGAAAACCGCACATGCAGCAGATTGCCGAACACGCCGAGTGGTACATACTTATACAGCAGGCTCCGAATACACGATCTTATTGCGGGTTATTGGCGCAGATGGATGCGAAGCCACTACAGCACATGTAATAACAGTAG
>JBEHXD010000724.1:0-2902 GCA_048498875.1 Verrucomicrobiota bacterium | reverse complement strand
TCAACCGCCTCCTCGCTGATCCCAACTTTGTCCTTGCCTCCTGACACCGTTGCTCCGGGCGCGCTTGGAATCCCCGAAGAACGGCCACAGTGTTTGCAGTGCTTGGCGCTATTTCTTGCGCAGACCGACACGGCGCACGCCCAATTTCGGTAACCGGTCCGACAAGCGGTTGCCGCGCGCCGGGCGATTGTTCCAAGCGCGTCCGGAGGTCGCGCTCCACCTCAGCTCCACTTTAGACCTGGTAGGTCTGGAGGGGAACGGGATCCAATATAGTCGCGTTCGGCAGCCGGGCCTTGAGTTGCTCCAGAAACCAAGCCCGGGCGGGCGGATCGCCGTGCGTCAGGACAATTGAGCGTGGTGTGCAACCCACGGCGTAGTTCAAGAGCTCATCGCGGGAGGCGTGACCGCTGAATTCAAAGCGTTCGATTTGGGCCCGGATGCGGGTTTTGACGTTGACCGCTTCGAAAAGGAATTCCTCACCGTTCTTGGCCGCCAGCAATTGCCCGCCGGGCGTGTCGGGATCGCAATAGCCCACAAAGCAAAGACTGTGTTTGGCGTTGCCCACGAGTGCCGACGCCAGCGCGTACGACGCGGTTTTTTCGACCACCATGCCGCTGCTGACCACGTAGATGCCCTGCGTGGTGGGCTCCTTGCCCGGGACAATTTCCTTCGGGGTTTTCTTGACCTTGAGCTCCTTCAGGATCGTGCGCGTGAAATGAGCCAGGCCCGTTTTCTTGGAAATATCATCCATGTAGTCGCAAATATCCATGCCCAGACCTGAGGCAAAGATCGGGGCGGGAGAGAGACGGTTGAATTTCCGGGCGTCATGGAGGATGGCCAGGATTTCCTGCATGCGGCCAAGCGCAAAAACCGGGATCAGCACGGAGCCGCCCCTCTGCAGGGTGGTGTTGATGGTGTCGATCAGCCGGATCATTTCATTCGACCGCGTGCTGCCCGGCGGCTTTTCGGTCGCGCCGTGGGTCGTCTCGGTCACCAGCGTGTCGAAGTGGCCGGAGGGAAACTTGGCGGCGTCGAGAATTCGCTGGGTGTTGAACAGCACGTCGCCCGTGAAGAAAATCCGGCGGTGTTTGTGCACAATCTCGACTCCCGCCGCGCCGGCGATGTGGCCCGCGGGATGAAAGGTGAACTCGATCTCGTCCTTCGCGCCCGAAAACTTCTTGGGGTTGTTGAACCCGTGCGGAAACATGCGCGCCGCGCACCGGTCGATTTCGTCGTGGCCGAACAGCGGATAGTCGGGAATGCCTTTTTCCTCGCGTTCACGCATCATCACGTTGGCGGAATTATGCAGCATGCGCTCGATCAACATCCGGCTCGGCAGGGTCATGATGACCGGCGTCTCGGGATTCGCCCGCATCAGGAGGGGCAGGGAACCGATATGATCCAAATGGCAGTGCGTGATGATGATCAGGTCGAGTTTAACTCCCTGAAGCGGCTTGAGGTCCGGCGCGGCTTCGCGTCCGGCCTTTTTGGGATGCAGGCCACTGTCGATCACGAGGTGGAAATCACCCAGCTGCACATACATGCTGTTCGCCCCAATTCCACCGTCGCTGTTGAGATCAATAATCTTCATCAATTGAAGACCAGAGAGGGCTACACCTGCCGCCGGTGCAAGGTATTCTTGTCAGCCCGGAAAAGCGTCAAACCGCCCCTGACTCGGGGATACGCAAGGTAAAGGACGGGATGCGCACAAAGATGCGCTGACCATTTTCATCGAGACCGTGAAAACTTCCGTGCGCGCGCGCATCGCAGGCAGTCACATGATAACTGTTATAGGAAAAATGAGCTCCCGGGACCAGCCGGGGTGTCTCGCCGACGATTTTGTCGCCCTCCACGACCAACTGCGTGCCGTCCGAGTGTTCTACAACCCATTTTCGTCCGAGCAAAGTGACGGCGCGGTCGGAATCGTTGCGAATCGTCAGATAGTAAATAAACGCGTGGGGCCGGTCCGGTGGCAGTTGCTCGCCACCGTGCCGGTAGACGAGTTTGTCGAGTTCGACGCGCAAACCAGGCAATTCAAGTGGGGCAGTCATCGGGCTGGTTAAGTAGAAACAAGGGGCGCGCTGAAATACACAAAAAAGTAAGCCATAACCGCAGGCTTTCGACTTGCCGTGGAAATCGGGGCGTTCAAAAAAGGAGTGCTCATGCAAAAGCTCGCGCTTCTTTCCGTCAGTGACAAACGCGGCCTCGTGGATTTCGCCACGGCCCTCGTAAAACAAAAGGGCTACAAATTGCTGTCGACGGGAGGCACCGCGAAACTGCTCGCGGAAGCGGGATTGCCAGTGACGGAGGTGAGCCAGCACACCGGTTTCCCGGAAATCATGGAGGGACGCGTCAAGACCCTGCACCCAAAGATCCACGGCGGACTGCTCTGCCGGCGCGACAAGGCAGACCATCTCGCCCAGGCGAAGCAAAACGCCATCGAGCTCATCGATCTTGTGGTGGTGAACCTTTATCCGTTCGAACAGACCGTGGCGAAGGCGCACGTGGAATTCGAAGAGGCGATCGAAAACATCGACATCGGCGGCCCATCCATGCTGCGCAGCGCAGCCAAAAATCACGAGAGTGTGACGGTGGTTTGCGATCCCGCGGACTACAGCGCGGTGCTGACCACGGAAAAGCCCGAGGAAGTCGCGGCATTGCGGCGCAAGCTCGCATTGAAGGTGTTTCAGCGGACGGCCAGCTATGATGCGGCGATCTCCCGGTATCTCGAAACCCAGCAGGTGGAACCCGATCTTGAGGCGCTGAGCGGCTTTCCTTCATCCTATTCGCTTTCATTGAAGAAGGCGCAAAGTCTGCGCTACGGCGAGAATCCGCACCAGAAGGCCGCGCTCTACGGCACCTTTCACGAACATTTCCAGCAGCTGCAGGGCAAGGAGCTCAG
>JBEHXD010000723.1:0-2905 GCA_048498875.1 Verrucomicrobiota bacterium | reverse complement strand
GTCCATCAACAGCAGCGCCGCTTCCTCGTCCGTCGAATCGGCGCGCAGGCGCGCGCGAAACGCGTTCGCGATGGCGTCGACCCGGGGAGAACGGCGCAGGTCCGCCTCCGCGCCCGAGTCGGCCGGGTAAACCCCCTCGGGTTTCACGCTCTTCAGGCCGACCGCCCCCCGCCCGCTCGAATCCGCGAAGCGCACCTGAAAATTGGAGTATTGGTTTTCGTTGCCGAGCTTGACCAGGATGCGGTTGGCACCCTTGCGCAACGTCACCTCGCGAACGAAAGTATCTTCGCCGGTGTTGCGGAAGACGCGCTCCGCGAACAGGAGGCGATCGTTGAGAAACACCTTGAAGCTTCCCGAAGCTCCGAAGCTCAGCAGCACCTTGCGCTCGCCGGGGCTTTCGATCTGCGCCGCGAAGTAGAGGATCGCGTTCTCGTAGGGCAGGTGGTTCTGGCTGAACAGCCAGTTCGAGGGCGAGGGCACGCGCAAGGGAAACCACGAAACCTTGTTGCCGTTGCGGCCCTCGTAGGAACGCCCCAGGTCCACGCCCGTCTCGGGAGGATAGGCCTTGTCGAAGCCGCTTCCCGAGACGTTGGAGAACGGGCCGATGGCCCACCATTCGCGCACCACCCCGAGGCGGTTGTCCAGCGCCGCGGCCTTGGCCAGATCGCCGTCGTTGGCGTAGCGCGTCGAAAGCTCGGCCGACAAGGCGGCCGTCATCGGCGTGGGCTTCCGGTCCAGCGCGGCGTGCACCTCGTACCCGGCGGAGAGGGCGTGGCCATCCCAGGTACTGGAAAAATCGGTGCGACCCAGTTTGCCCCCGGCGAAGATCAGCGTGTCCCCGTCGCGCCTGAAGGCCTCGTAGCTTTGACGCGAGGCCTCGATCGATGCTCCCGTGAAGCGCGCGACCAGCGACAAGCCGCGATGGGCTTCTCCGGACACGCGGCGGTCCGCGCTGCGAGCGTTCTTTTCGAAAGCCGCGCGGGCTTCCCCGGGCTGGTTCTCCAGGAGCAGCCGCCAGGCGGCGTCGTTTTCGGAAGCCGCTCCGGACGACGGGAGCAAGGCTCCGGCGCACAGGATCGCAACCGCAATGGATGCGCGAGAAACCTTGGGCATGCGCTTTCCTCTAAAAAAATATGACTTCGGGATCGAACGAATTTTAACAAATAATCCCGGAATCCGGCCGCGCGGAGCGGGTCGCGCATGCGGCGGAGCGTTCCGGATTGGCTACTTTTTTCTTCATGGCCGCCAAAATCCTGCTCCCGCTTTTCTTCGCTTTGATCGCCGCCTTCGGCAACGTTTTCTTCGTGCTGGGGAACCGCAAGGTCGGCCACGCGGTCAATCCGTTCTTCTTCACCGCCACCGCGATGGCCGCGTGCCTCGCCCTCTTTCTGGTGGGAACGACGGTGTTCGGGCTGCGCGGCTCCCAGGAATTCCTGCGCCGAAACATCCTGTGGTGCTCGCTCTCGGGCACCGGGATGTTCATGACCTTCCTGGGCTTCTACCTGCTGTACAGCCGCTTCGACACATCGTACTACGCGCTGTTCTCGGTGATCTCCATCCTGATGACCACCCTCGTCCTCGGGGTGCTCATCCTCAAGGAAAGCGTGAACTTCTACGGCGGCGTCAGCATCGCCGCGGCGGTCGTGTCGATCGTGTTCTTCGGGTTGAGCAAACGGTAGGAAACGACAGTCGACCTAAATCTCGATTTCGATGTAGTCCCCGTCCCGCAATCGGGATATATCCGCGGCGATTTGATCCACCTTCAATTGAATCTTGGGCCAACTTGTGGACCGCAAAACCAAAATCGCGATCTTCCTGTACCGTAGATTCTGCTGATATTTCAAATTGCGGTCCGTGGTCACGAACGCCTCGAATCCGCCGGATTCCGCCGCCTGAATCAACTCACCATTTTGGAGGGTGCTCCAGCCCAGCTCATAGGCCGTAACGACCGTGTGGCCCGGGAGAAACCGGCGCAGGGGTGCGGGAGCACCCTGATCGAAAAGGATTTTCACGCGGAGGCGAGACTGCGAGCTTCGTGCTCAAGAACGGCTTCGACCTGATTCCGGGTTACCCCGGGAAACCATTCCAGGAATTCGTCCAGGCTGGCGCCATCCTTGAGGTTTTCGAACAAGGCCGCAACGGGAACGCGGGTCCCTTTGAAAACCCAGGCTCCGCCCACCTTTTCAGGAGAGCGTTCGATTGACGGGCAATCGGACCAGTCAGGCATGGAGTAAGAATACATATTGTCCAAAATCGGAAAATAGGGTCGCTCACTAAGGATGGTGGCCAAGCCCGAACTACTGCGATTTCCGGGCCAACAAGGTACGTTGCCGGCTCCGGCTGAATTCGACGCTGCCAGTCCCGGGAAAGGCGAAATGGAGAAAGAACGCGGAGGAACAATTAACACAGGATCGCGGCGGATCCATTCCGCATCGCCGCGGCGGTCGTGTCGATCGTGTTCTTCGGATTGAGCAAACGGTGAAACGGGCCATTCCATGTGACGACCGTCATCTGCCGTTCCAAAGATCCCGCATACCTTTGGAGCATGAGCATCGATTCAGGCCTCCATCATCGTCGATCCATTCGCATTCCGGGATATGATTATGCCTCACCGGGCCGATATTATGTGACCCTGTGCGTAAGGAACCGGGAACGTTTGCTTGGAGACGTTATCAACGGTGAAATGCGGTTGAACGCATGGGGCCACGTTATTCAACGAACATGGAATGGATTGCCGGACCATTACCCATCCATTATGATGGACGCATTCGTGATCATGCCGAACCATATTCATGGAATCATCGTGATTACGGATTGGGGGAATTACGTAGGGGCGCAATTTAATTGCGCCCCTACCAAATCCGAATCCGGCCATCCGTTGGGACAAATCGTTCGTTCGATAAAA
>JBEHXD010000722.1:0-2911 GCA_048498875.1 Verrucomicrobiota bacterium | reverse complement strand
CCTGGGAGGAGCAGGTAGTGCGGATTATCCCTAATCCGCCGCTCAGGATGTTCGCAGAAATCAGGATGTCAGATATCACATCACGGGCGAACGTTCGGCGGATTAAGGATAATCCGCCCTACCTTGCCTAAGTCCTGGGCCGTTTCTTACAAGTGCTCCTCGTACGTGACGTCGATCTTGGCCGCGAAGGCTTTTTTCCTCGCGGCGCCCTGGAAACGAATGCTGTGGGTAAGCTCGTCGTAGACGTAACCGTTTTGAGCATCGGGCAGCACTTCCTCGCCGTCGACCAGCACGCGGAGACTCTTCTTATAGAAGGTGGCGGCGCCCTGCACGGGTTCGAGTGCGACCGACACCGTCTCCGCGATGCGGTCGCCGAGCGCGGCGAGGGGAGCGGAGAAATCGCTTTCGATGTTCAGCACCGTGCCACCCGTGAGTTCGGCGGCGCGACGGTGGGAGACATTGTTGGGCGACACCACCGCGTCGATCTCGAGGTTGCCGCGCTTGTTGCCTTTCACGATGATGAAGGGGCGCAGCACCCAGTAATTAATATAGCCGTCGAGCGTCTGACGTTTCTCGGGATTGTGCGCGTTGAACTGGTTGAGCAGCTCGGGGAGTTTTCCGTCCTCGATCCACTGGGCCTCGCGGGTGCCGTCCTTGTTGTCCTTCCACAAGGCCATGCGAGTTTCCTCTTCGTCCATGAAAAACACCACGATCGTCGTGGCTTCGGGACGGAGGAAGGTGTGCTGCTTGTTATAGTAACCCGCGACGAAATTGTACACGGACGTAAACGCGGTGCGGTTGCTGTCGCCATTGGTGCCGACCTTAACGAGCTCGGCAAATACGCTGTCCGGCGTCTGGCGCGTGATCCACGGCTGTGTCAGGATCGGCAGGGTCACGAGGGCGCCGTTGCTGGCGACATGCTTGGTGATCTGCTTCGGTTTGCCGTTGCGGTCGGTCACAGGATTGCCCGCTGCGTCGAGTTGGACGGAGCGAACTTCCTTGAAGTAAGCCTGGTCTCCGGCCCGCTGACTGGAGTCCACGTTGATGAAATCCGTGGTCAGGACGCCGATGCGGTAGTCGAGGTCACGCTCGTTGAAGAGCTTCCTGAAGCGACTGAGATTGTCTGCGATCCGGCTTTGGTGGGAAGCCATCGAGGGCGAGTTATTGATGACGAACACCAGGTCGACTTCCCGGCTGCGCGAACGATCGACCGTTACGTGTTTCACGGTGCGGATCGGCTCGACCTTGACGGCGACGACGCTGTCCATGCCGAGCTGCGAGTTGTTTTCGTCGACGGTGTAATAGTTGAAACGATCCTCGCCGATGAAACCCGGATTCGGTGAGTAGGTGAGCTGGCCGGTCGTGCGATCCAGTTTGGCCGTGCCGTTTTGCGGTTTGGTTTTTTCGTCCAGCAGGAAGGCGACCTTCGGCTGGGTGATACCCGCGCGCTCCTCCGGCTTCATGAAATCCTCGTGACTGGGCACCTTTTGGGTGACCGGCTGGTTCGGGCGGGTCATGAGCGAGACCTGGTGAAGACTCGAATCGTGTTCACGCGTGCCGCTCACCTGAACCTTGTCGAGTTCCAGCACCGGAGGTTTCACCGCGATGACGACGGTGTTCTGAAAAACCATGCCGGTGCGTTCATTGCGCACGCTGTAACCGAAGGAATCGTCGCCATCAAAGTCGGGCTGGGCCCGATAGGCGAAGTAGCTCGAGTGGGAAGTCTTGTTGGCGAAAAAATCCGAGCCTTCGTCGCCTCCGGCCAAACCGACGCGGCCGTGCTGAGGCTCCGTCGTGATGGTGAAGACCAGTTCGCTGCCGGCGTCCTGCCCGAGCAGCTCGGGCGCCACGATCAATTGACCATGCACGCCTCCTTCCTCGGCTTTCAGCTCCAAGGGCTGCTTGGAAACGATCGGTTCGACGTCGGTGAGCGCGGAACCCGTCGCAGGAGCGGATACGTCGGCCGCAAAGACGGGCGACGCGGCCAGCGTTAACCCCACAGACAGAACGCCCATCCAGAATCGGGCACTGAATTTACGGCTCAAAACGGAGGAAACCATGCGGTGCATAATAAGTAAGTCAGTCACGCGATGACGAGGTTCCGCCGGATGGCGGTGAAAGCATGCAACATCCTCACCCAGGATGGCTTCGGGTGCGAGACAAGAAACGATTGCCGGCGCGGTCGCGGAACTGGCGAAGAACTGCCGACAATCCGTGAGCAGTTACGAGTGGGATTTGCGGATACACACTGCCCGCTGATCCCAAGCGGACTGATAAAAAACTTCGGGTGATGCCGGTGGATCAGTTCTTGCCCTGGGCCTTGCGCAAAGCCTGGGCGAATTGGCGCGAGGTCGCCTTGATCAGCGCGAGACTGCCTTCCTGGTAGCGGGCGGGATCGGCGATGATCCCGTAATGGCCGGTGGCCTTGCTGCTGGTGGTCTGCACGGCGCTGAGGGTGCGCAGGCTTTCAAGCACGGCGCCCATGTGCAGGGCTACTTCGTCGGCCTGATTCTTCGGCAGTTCCTGCACCTCCTGGATGAAATCGTTGCCGGCGGTAAGATTGGCCTCGAGCTTGAGCATGGAGCCCAGGGTGTTTGCCGGCGTGTATACCGTGGCATCGGCACTGACCATATGAAGCACGTTCTTTCCCTTCACGTAACTGACGAACAGATTGTTTTTGGCATCGATTTCGGTGAATTGGATTTTGAAGCGGTAGAAAACAAGTGTCTTGCCGGATTCACGGGCGAGGTGAATCAACGCCGAGGTTTCCGACAGCGCGCCTGTCGCGCCGGTGCCGAAGAACGGACGGTTGCCGGCCGAGTACCAGCGATTCTTCACGCCGTTGCCACCGAACCCGGACATGAAATTGTCGCCAACCTCCACGCCCGCCTGGCCGGTCTTGCTGATGCCG
>JBEHXD010000721.1:0-2920 GCA_048498875.1 Verrucomicrobiota bacterium | reverse complement strand
AATCACGAGGGAGCGCGCGTGCTCGCGCTCAGAATCAAACTCCACCTGCCCGCCTTGGTGCAGGGCATCGAGGATCGAGAGTCAATCGCGGCGCGCATCGGCCGGATGGCTCCGGTCGCGGCGCGTGGCGTCACTTTCGAGACACGGGTCGATTTTTCCCGGGCCATGCACGGCGAGGTCACTATCATCGCTCCATTCAGCCATGCGGTGCATTGGTCGGAACGCGCCGGGATTGCGCGGCCTCAACCGGTTGTTCCTCTGGAGCCCAGGCATCCCGTGGTGCGCGCTCAGGAGTGGCAGCGGTTGCTGGAAAGTGGCGCGGTCCCCACGCGCACGGCGCTGGCGGAGCGGTTCGGCATCACGCCGGGCGCAGTCACCCGTATCATGAAGCTCGTAGAAGTTCTGCCGGAAATTCAGGCCTACCTCGCCGCCTTGAAAACGAAGGAGGAGCAACGGCATTTCACCGCGCGAAAGATCGGGGCGCTCGCATCGCTCCCTGCCGAAAAGCAGCGCGCCGCCCTAGATACGCTGCGGCGAAGTCTGCCACGGCCTCTAGGAGAAACACCCGAAGGGCAGCGGGCCAAGTCCGCGGTCAAGGTGGGATCGCCGGGATCGGATGACGCGAGGATTCTTGAATATCTTGAAACGAATGGCGCAGCGTCTCCCCGTTACGTTCGCGTGGCGCTAGGGCTTTCGCGCATCTCGACCTGCCGTAAGCTGGCCGGTCTCGTCGCGGCGGGAAAAGTGATTGCGACGGGGAAAGCGCGGAATGCGTCCTACGCGCTGTTGCAATAACCTTCCGCCCGCCTGCGAAAGGGCGCGCCAGACGCGTTACAGGCGGAACAAAGTGACTTCCATCGATCGAACCGCTTTGGAAGCATGAATCTCTTTTCAATTTCTTACCGATGATCAGATGCGACGGCGCGATGCGTCGACGCGCGATTTTTCATCGGGCGTTTCCGCAGAATCCGCGATCTCGGGCGTTGAGTCGGTCCGTGGCGGCGTCACGGACGAAAATAGGAATCGAAAACCTTGTGGCATTCATCACGCTGCGGTGCCCCAATGACCCCAACGAGTGCCAAAGCGATCGCGGTTTGCCACACCCTCTCGCGGTCCGCGTGTGTCCTGGCGATGTTGGTCGGCCTGACGGTTCTGGCGGGATGGACTTTCAATCTGCCGCTGCTGAAAAGTTTCGTGCCCGGCTGGGGCGCCATGGCACCCGGCACCGCGGTGTCGCTCGTGCTCGCCGCGGGTGCCTTGTGGTTGTCGACGGCTCGGGAGCCATCGGCACATTCCCCCTGGGTTTGGCTGGCGCGGATCGCAGCCGGTGGCGTGATTTTGGTGGGCGCACTGGCGCTCCTGCAGCGCGCATTGGGCCTGAACCTCGCCATTGCAGGCCCGCTGTTGCCTGAAGCCGACGCGGTCGCAGAACTTGCACGCTCTCGAGTGTCGCTGCTGGAGGCGATCGACTTGGTGCTGCTAGGTTCCGCGCTACTACTGACTGGTGGCAAGCCGCGTCCGGCGTCGATCCAGGTGGCCCAATGTTTTGCTTTGGTGACCGCGTTTGGGGCGTTCCTTGCGTTGAACAACCATCTGTTCGGTAGTGAATCGTTGCGCGATCCGCAGTTTTTCGTGAACATGGCGCCGCACACCGCGGCGACGCTGCTGCTGTTGAGCTTCGGGCTCTTCAGTGCGCGGCCGCAGGCCGGCCTGATGTCGCTGTTCATTGCCGAGACTGCCGGAGGCGTCCTGCTGCGTCGGCTATCCATCCCCGTCTTGCTTATGCCGGCTGTGATCAACTGGCTGGAGCTCGAGGGCGAGCGGCGAGGCATCTTGCCGGTGAGTTTCGGCTGGGCGCTCGACTCCGCCATATCTGCGTTTCTCACCGGATTGCTGGTGTGGGTTGTTGCCCGTATCGTGCATGAGAAGGATTTGGCCCGCTTGGCAATCTGGTCTGCGCTGCGGCAAAGGGAGGCGGAGTTTTCCAGCGCCTTCGAGCATGCGGCCATCGGCATGGCTT
This sequence comes from Verrucomicrobiota bacterium, assembly GCA_048498875.1. GTDB lineage: Bacteria > Verrucomicrobiota > Verrucomicrobiia > Opitutales > Opitutaceae > Lacunisphaera. The sequence goes on along the minus strand of JBEHXD010000721.1, from coordinate 900 downwards.
TGGTGGCACCCGATGGACGCTGGCTCCGAACCAACCGCTCGTTGCGCGCCCTGGTGGGCTATTCGGCAGAAGAATTTCAAACCCGAACCTTTCAAGACATCACCCACCCCGACGACCTCGAGTCCGACCTCGTGCATATGCGTGCGGTGCTCGCGGGCGAGATTGATACCTACCAGATGGAGAAACGCTATCTCCACAAATCCGGACAGGAGATGGTGACGTGGTTGAGCGTCTCGCTCGTGCGGGACGAAGGCGGGCAGCCGCTGCATTTCATTTCCCAAATTCAGGACATCACGGAACGCAAGCAGGCGGAGTTGGCATTGCGCGAAAGCGAGCGATTCAACCGCGCTCTGATTGAGGCGCTCCCGGCTCACATCGCCGTGTTGGATGGTGACGGCCGCATCATCGCGACGAACCGTGCGTGGCGAAAATTTGCGGAGCAAACCAATGCGCCGCCCGAACAAATGAGCCAAGGGGCCGATTATCTCAATGCTTACAGCCGGGCCGCGGCCGGCGGCGATGCGCGAGCGGCCACGATCGTCGCGCTCATCCGGGAAATCATGGCGGACGGGCGGGAGGACGCCCTGCTCGAATTCGCCCACATGTCGCCGCAGGGTCAGCAGTGGTTTCAGTGGCGCGCCTCCCGGTTTGTCCTGCCCGGCCCAGCGTGCGTGGTGCTGACGCAGGAAGACGTCACACCGATTAAACGGGCCGAAGAGGCCTCGCGGCAAAGCGAGGCGCGGCTGGCCAACCTAATCAACATCGCCGTGGATGCGATTATTTCAGTGGATGAGAACCAGCGCATCCGGATTTTCAATCAGGGGGCGGAGCAAATCTTTGGCTATCGCGCCGCCGAGGTATTGGGCCAGCCGCTGGATATGTTGCTGCCGGCGCGTTTCG
>JBEHXD010000720.1:0-2925 GCA_048498875.1 Verrucomicrobiota bacterium | reverse complement strand
GCACCGTCGAACTCCTGGTCGAGAAGATCGTCAACAAGAAGAATCCCCCCGCCGTGAAGGAAGTCAGCGCGCTGATCCCCGTCACCAAGGACAACGTCGACGAATTCGGCAAGAACTGGAAGAAGTGGCTGCCAAATTGATTCGAAGAAATCAATTTGAGTAGTGGGCAGCGAGTAGCGGGTAGTGAGTAGAAAGACACGATCCGCTGCTCGTTTTATTCATCCCAGGAGTGACACGTAAAATCATCGAATAAATCCATCACCGGCAGGGCGGATTATCCCTAATCCGCCGTTTCAGAATCGCAGACTCAAAGCCACGGCGCGTTAAGGATAACGCGCCCTCTCCTCCGAAACCTACCCACTACCCGCTACTCGATACTCGCTACCTTCTCCGACTCCCCATGCCTTTCCTCGAGTTCAACCAAATCACCAAGCGCTTCCCGGGCGTGCTCGCGCTCAATGGCGTGAGCTTCGGCATCGAACGCGGGACGTGTCATGCGTTGATTGGGGAAAATGGCGCGGGGAAAAGCACGCTCGGCAAGATTCTCGCCGGCGTACAAACCGCGGACGGAGGCGAATTGAAAATGGACGGCCGCACGATCGCGCCGGCCAATCCCCTCGCCGCGCGCGAGCTGGGCATCGCGATGGTTCACCAGGAACTCGCCTTCTGCCCCAACCTGAGCGTCGCGGAAAATCTCTGTCTCGGCGACCTGCCGCGTCGCGCGGGTTTCGTCGACCGCGCCGCGCTGCGCGAAAAGGCGCGCGCCATGCTCGCCACGATTGGATCGACCATCGATCCCGACGTCATCATCGGCACGCTGTCCACCGGACAGGAACAACTCGTGCAAATCGCCGCCGCCGTCGGCACCGGCGCCAAGGTGATCGTGATGGACGAACCCTCCAGCTCGCTTTCCGCCAGTGAAACGCAGGAGCTTTTCCGACTCGTGCGCGATTTGAAGGGGCGTGGCATTACGCTCATCTACGTTTCCCACCGGCTCGAGGAATTGTTCGCACTCTGTGACAACATCACCGTTCTGCGTGACGGAAAGCATGTGGTGACCGAGAAAATCGCGGACACCACTCCGCATCGCGTCGTCACGCAAATGATCGGCCGCGAATTGCTCGTGCAAAATCCCGCGCATCTCCAGCGCACGCCGGGTGAGTGCAAACTCGCACTGAAGGATTTCGCCTCCGGCCGCCGCTTCCGCGACATCAACCTGGAAGTGCGCGCCGGCGAGATCGTCGGCGTCGCCGGCATCGTGGGCGCCGGCCGCAGCGAAGTGGTGCAGGCAATTTTCGGCCTCGACCCCGAAGCCACCGGGCACGTGACGGTTTCGGGCAAGCCCCTCCCACTCCGCTCGATCGACGCCGCCCTCGCCGCCGGACTGGGTTTACTGCCCGAGGATCGCAAGCGCCAGGGCCTGGTGCTGGGACTCAATTGCCGCGAGAATACCGCGCTCGCCATGCTGCCGTCGCTCTCGCGGCTCGGCTGGGTGCGCCGTGAGGCGGAGCGATCCCTCGCCCAGAAATTCGTCGGTCGGCTCCGCGTAAAAACGCCTTCGCTCGAAACCATCACCGCCGGACTCAGTGGCGGCAACCAGCAGAAAATCGCGCTCGCGAAATGGCTGGCCCGTTCGTGTGATGTGCTGCTCATCGATGAACCGACGCGCGGCGTCGACGTCGGCGCCAAGGCGGAAATCTATCAACTGCTCGACGAACTCGCCTGTGAAGGAAAAGCGCTGCTTGTCGTGTCGTCCGAATTGCCCGAATTGATCGGTCTGTGTCGTCGCATTCTCGTGATGCGCGAAGGCCGCCTCGCCGGCGAAGTCGCCCGCGCCGACTTCAGCGAAGCCGCCTTGATGCAATTGATGGCCGGTGTGGCCGCCGCGTAGGTGGCGCGCCCGCCGCGCCAAGTTGCGTGCAAGCACGCAACCCACAATTAGTGGTGGAACGCGACCTCCGGGCGCGTTGAGCAACCCTCGCCTCGCGTGAAAATGATCAACCACCTGTCGAACTCCGCCGGACTTGCGTGCTTCGATTGCATCCAAACAGCGCGCCCGGAGGTCGCGCTCCACCAAGTGTTCCGTCTACCGTAGGTTGCGCGCTTGCGCGCAACGATTGACCGGTCGCAGCACAACTCGCGCGCCACCGACACAACCAATCCGCTTACCCTCTCAACCCGCGGCGGATCGCCAGGAAGCCGATCAAAAAGGAAAAAAGGAGTATCAGCACCAGAACCATGGCGCCATCTAGCGACGCCGTGGGTGATCAGTCAAAGTCGTTCGGGCCTGACAGTTAAAAACCTCACTTTCCGAGGGCGCCACGAGCTACTTGACGGTTAGGTGGGTTTGGCTGCATTACTGTCATCCTGATGCCCCCGGTTACCCTCAGCACGATCGCCGCCCATGTCGGCTGCTCGAAGAACACCGTCTCGCTCGCCCTGCGCGGGGACCCGCAGATTCCGGCGTCAACTCGCGATGTGATTCGCAAGGCCGCGGACAAGCTGGGTTACAAGCCAAACGCTGTCGTCTCGCATCTCATGGCACAGCTACGCTCCAGCCAGACCGCCCGCTTCCAGGCCAAGCTCGCCCTGGTCAATGCCCACCGCGATCCCAAGGCGCTGCGCACCCATGCCACAATTCCGGCCTATGTCCGCGGCTGCGAACAGCGCGCCGTGAAACTCGGCTACGACTTCGATCATTTCTGGCTGCACGATCCCAAACTGAAAGCGGAAAGCTGGATCCGCATTCTTCGCACGCGCGGCATCAAGGGTCTCATCATCGTCGGCATGATGGACCAGAATCACCTGCCGCCGCACCTGCGTCCGGTGTGGGAAACCTTTCCGTGCGTCGTCACCGGCGTGCGCACGCGCGATCCGGCCCTGTCGTTCAGCTGCGTCGATCATCACAACCTCACCGTCCGCGCC
>JBEHXD010000719.1:0-2925 GCA_048498875.1 Verrucomicrobiota bacterium | reverse complement strand
CTGTTCGTCATCCCGCAGATGCAGCAGAGCGAGATCCGCCGGCGAAGCGATGAAGTCACCCACTGGATTGACGAGTTGAAAATCAAAACCACAACGGGCGAACGTCCCGTGAAGGAATTGTCCGGCGGTAATCAACAGCGCGTGGTGCTGGCCAAATGGCTCGCGACCAAACCGCGCGTACTGATTCTCGATTCACCGACGGTGGGCGTCGACGTCGGCGCCAAGGCGGGACTTTTCCGCACGATAGACGAACTCGCCGCGCGCGGGCTGGCGATCATTCTGATTTCCGACGAAGCCGAGGAAGTCCTGCAACAATCACATCGCGTGCTGGTGATGCTGAATGGACGCATCACCGGCAGCTATGCGCCGTCGGAGGTAACCGAGGATCAACTCCGGGAGCTCATCAATGCCTGAGCGTCTGGCCCAGTTCACCCGCGGCCACGAAAGCCGGCTCGCGTTGATCGTGCTCGTGATTGCGGCGTTTTTCGCCGCCATGGCGCCGGGGTTCCGCTCGCTGGGAAATTTCCGCGACCTGCTCGAAAGTCACGCGGTGCTCGCCATCATGGCGTCCGGCATGCTGGTGGTGCTCATCGCGGGTGGCATCGACATTTCGTGCGCCGCCGTCGCGGCCGTGAGCCAGTACGCCGCCGCCCTGTGCCTGATCCGGTGGAGCGGTAATTGGGCCGTTGCACTTTTGCTCGCCGGCGGATTCGGCGCGCTGCTCGGCGTCATCAATGCCGGATTGATTCATTCACTGAAAGCGCCGCCGGTCATTGTGACGATTGCGACGATGACGTTTTATTTCTCGATGCTCATGTTCAGCACGAAGGGCACCCCGCTCTACGATTTGCCCGACTGGTTTACCACGAAGGTTAAACTGCTGGAGATTCCGCTGCCGATCCTCATCGCAGCGGCCGTGCTGGTCACGACCGCGTTTTTGTTACACCGCCTTTCCCTCGGGCGACAAATTTTCGGTCTGGGCGGAAATCCCGAGGCCGCGCGGCGCATGGGTTGCAACATCGGCGGATTGCAATGTTTCGTCTATGGATTTTCGGGGGCGATGGCGGGGCTGGCCGGACTCGTGCAGGCGCACCGCGTCGAGGAAGTCGCGCCCAATGCGCTGATCGGCCGCGAACTCGACGTGCTCGCCGCCGTCGTTCTCGGCGGAGCCAGTTTGTCGGGCGGACGCGGCACCGTCAGCGGTGCAGTGCTCGGCATCGTGCTGCTCGCGGTGCTGCGCAACGGACTCACGCTGATGGGCGTGTCGTCGTATTCGTTCGGTTGGGTCACGGGCCTGGTCATTTTACTGAGCCTCGGTGCATCCGCGTTCACCCGGCAGCGAAACCCCAAAGGAGGCGACCGTGCCGGCTCCTGAACAGACTGTGGTTCACGCGAGCGTCCCACCCTGGCACAGACGCGATCCCGCGAGCGCGCTGCTCAGCGGTTTGCTCGTGGTCGCGGTCATTATTTTTGGCGGACTGACGCCGGAGCGTTTTTTTGCCGGCAGCACCTGGCGCTCGATGGCGTTTCAATTGCCGGAGCTCGGCATTCTCGCGCTGGCGATGATGATTCCGCTCGTGAGCGGCGGCTTGAATCTCGCCATCATCGCCACGGCTAATCTCTGCGGGTTGATCATGGCGGCGATTCTGACGCATCTGCTCGGACCGGAAAGTTCGGGTGCAGCCGTCGCCGGCGTCATCGCCCTTGCCTTGATCGCGGGACTTGGCGCCGCGTTGCTCGTTGGATTCCTGAGCGGAATCATGGTCGCCTGCCTGCGCATTCATGCGATTCTGGTCACGCTCGGAATGATGATTTTGGTGAACGGAATTTCCGTGTCTGCGACGCAAGGCGGCGTGATTGGCGGATTTCCACCTGCGATTTTGTTTGTCGGCAACGGCACGGTGCTCGGCGTGCCCGTTTCGATTTTGTTGTTCGCGCTCTGCGCATCCGTGGTTGGCCTGCTGCTCGCCCGCACCCCTTTCGGCGTAAATGTGCGTTTAATCGGATCGAACGAAGCCGCCACGCGTTATTCGGGGGTTCACACCGCCAAAATGCTGGTGGGCGTTTATCTCGCCTCGAGCGTGCTCTGCTGGATTGCGTCGCTCGTGATGATTGCCCGCTTCAACTCGGCCCGCGCCGGCTACGCGGATTCCTACCTGCTCAGCACGATTCTGGCGGCGGTGCTCGGCGGGGTCGATCCCGCGGGCGGTTTCGGCCGCGTGCGAGGCGTGTTGCTGGCGTTGGTGCTCTTGCAGGTGATCTCCACCGGCTTCAATCTGCTCGGCTTCAGCCCGCATCTCACCGAAGCCATCTGGGGAGCGACCATGATCGTCGCGTTGCTCGTCACCCACTGGCGAAATCGCCGGGAGAATCGGGTGCGCACTGCCTGATTCCGCTCACAATGCCCTATTTTGAATACGGGCATTTCCCTCTCCAGACCGTACACGAACGCCTGGCGGCCGACTATAAACCCCCTGCCAAATTTGCATTGGAGCCGCAATTGGGATTCCCTATTTTCACGTGTCCCGAAGAGTAAAGGGCCATTTTCGTCCGATAATATTCCATGCCTTCGTCCCCCAAAAACGCGCACTCCATTCTCCGTCAGGAAGCCCTCGGCTTCATCCTGCTCATCGTGCTGGCATGGTCGGCCGAGGCGCTGCAGCTGCCGCATTTGCTCTTCAAGGGACAGGAAAGCTTCAACTGGCAGCGCGCCGCGCTGCGTAGTCTGGTCGTCATCCTCATCTGGATCTGGGTGCACCTGGCCACCAAGAAGCTGCTCAAGCGCCTCCATCAATTGGAGGAGTTTTTGCTGGTTTGCAGCTGGTGCCGCCGGGTCGGTCATGAGGGCGCTATCAGTAGATCCGCCGTTCAAGCGGCACATCTTCATCGAAGGTAACGCCGCGCGCTTCCGTGAATTAGAGGCGA
>JBEHXD010000718.1:0-2926 GCA_048498875.1 Verrucomicrobiota bacterium | reverse complement strand
CTTCGACCAATCAGTCCATCCCCGCATCCAACCCGTAGAAAGCGACGGCCTGCCGCGGTAAGGCAGACAGCAGGGCGCACGTCCCTGTGGATGCTCCATTTTTCAGTATGCCGGTGTAGCCCAAAAGGAGAGGCACAACGTCGAGAACGTTGACAGTGCGGGTGCAAGACCTGCCGCCGGTACCATCATTTTGAGAATGCAGTTCTCGGACGCGCTCGCTCCGTCGAGTGCCGGTCCTTCCACCTTGTCCGCTGGCCTGACGCTTGGCCGTGAGGGACATGCTTAACATGAAAATACCGACCCAACTCCGCACGCGATCTTCGCGTACGTTCATCACAATCGCCGGCTCGGCGCGCTCGTCACGGTGCGCTGCCAGACGGATTTCGCGCTCCGCACGGATCTGATCCAGGATATCGGCCAGAAGCTCGCGCTGCACGCGGCCGCTTGCGGCGGAGTGCAGCCCGACGCGCCGTGCACCTTCGAGTCCAATCAGACCGTCGCCACGGTGATCGCCCGTGCGGCGGCGGCCTTGGGTGAGCGGGTCGAGTTGAGCGCGGTGCACGTGCAAGCGTGAGCGTTTTTCGCGGGCGAGGTTTTTCCCGCCCGCCCTTCCCTTTCTTTTTTCGGCGAGTGGTGGAGTGGATACACGCGAGTCTCAGAAACTCGTGGGCGCAAGCCCGTGCAGGTGCGAACCCTGTCTCGCCGACCAATTTGCGGGTGCTATTCGCGCGGTCATTAAATTTTGGACACGTCTTTCCCCGACGGTACGCTGCGCCATGGATCGCACCAAGTTGCGCCGGGAAATCGTGAAGCGAATTTTGGTCTACGGCGGCATTTGTCTGCTCGTGTGGTGCGCCGGGTGTGTTTTTATCACCAAGCCGATGGGCCGCGGGCCCGTCAACCTGGAGGTGCCGCGCGCGCCTTTTCAGCAGGTGCTCTCCGCGGAGAAAATCTGGCTCATCGGTCTCGGCGACAGCGTGATCACGGGCTTCGGCTCGCAGGGACGGGGGCTTTTCCCGCTGCTCCTCGGCCAGGTCGCGGACGATCCGCTGCAGTTGAATCTGAAGCAGGTCTATTCCCAGATCGAATATCTAAATCTCGCGGAGAACTCCACCACGACGGCGATGCACGAGGGAAACGTCCGCGCCCACAAACCGCAGCTGCTGGCTTTGCACGCGCCGGCCATCATCATCCTCTCCACGGGCGGCATCGATCTCGTCCACAACTACGGCCAGACTCCGCCGCATGACGGCGCGCTCTACGGCTCGCCCGCGGAAAATCTTCCGCGCGACCGGCGGCTCTTCGTCGAGCGATTGGACCGGTTGATGCGCGAGCTGCAAAGCTGCTTTCCCAAGGGCGTCGAAGTCTACATCCAGACGATCTATGATCCCACGGATGGAATCGGTGACATCGAAAACGTCTCGCCGGCTCTCCGCCTGATCCGTCCCCTGCCGGCGTGGCCGGCGGGTGTGGCTTATTTGAACGCGTGGAACGAGGAAATCCGGGCGTTGGCCACGCGGTTTCCCTTCGTCCATGTCGTCGAGGTCCACGACCTCTTCCTCGGCCACGGCATTCACTATCAGGATCGCACGCATCCCCACTACGATGCGAAGGACCCGAGCTATTGGTACTACTGGAATCTGGAGGATCCCAATATGCGCGGTTACGATGCGATCCGGCGCGCCTACCTGCGCGCGTGGGCGGCGGCCCATCCCAGCGTGCCGTAGCGCGATTCTTCGTGTGGTCACATTTTCGTCGCGTCGTCCAAAGTAAACGTTCCTCGGCGCGGCAACCATTCGCCCGTCAGGCATAGCGAGCGATGCACCGGTTTCGTAAACCGGCCAGGCCGGTGCGAATCCGGCGACGGGCTCCAATTTTTTCCAGGCAGTGAGAGCAGGGTTACTTCGCCTCAAAAGCGCGTACTTGTCGGTTCAAGTGCGACTCGCTCCCGCCCCGCGGGAGCGGTAGCCGAATGGTAAAGGCACGCAAAAAACCCCTGCTCGGTTTTCTCCTGGGATTTATTTTCGGGTAGTGAAGATGAGGCTACTTCCACCAAAACCATAGCTCCGTTCTCTTTGGAAAAAGGGATGCGAAAACTAGCGCCGGTGCGCAGCGCAAGTTGCGCGCCGGAAGGGCTCCAGGAGCACCCGGAGGCAAGATGCGGTCGCACGACGGCATCTCTGCGCTTCGGCCTCAGACCAATCCTCGTCTGTTTTCTCCCGAATCTCTTTCTGGGCAGTGACGGTGAAGCTACTTCCTTACCAATGAAGTCCACTACCATGGGCGCTTCGCCGGTTTTCCTCCCAGAATTCAATTTACTTCGAGGGCAGTGAGCGCGCGGCTACTTCATGGTTGGGCACGCAAGTGCTGTGGTTCGAATCCACGTCATCCGCGCTCGGCTTTCTCCCTCGTTCAACTTTGCAGGCAGTGAGAATGCGGCTCCTTCGCGTCGTCGGTTCAACTCCGATTCCAGCCGACCCTCGCGGGCGGGCCGGATAGCTCAGTGGTAGAGCAGAACTCAGCGCGGTCGAAAGAGTGCGCAGCCGCGTTCGTGATCCTCCTGCAATCCACCACCGTGTCCCGGCGTCCGGGCTCAACCCCACCGCGCAGCATGAACGCGCGCGGTTTCAGCCAAAGAAAAAGGAGGCCGTCATGGCCAAGTTCAGCATCCGCCAAATCCTGTCGCGCCGCCCCGCCGCCGTGCCCGACACTGTCAATCTCGCCGGCGGCTACGCCTTCAAGCAGTCCGCGAAGCTCGAACTTGTCTCGGTGCTGCTCACCACGTTTCTCGAGGACGAGTTTTACCGCTCTGAGCAGCAGACGACTGCGCGCCTCCGCGAGCTCATTGCGCAGGTGGGTGATCCGCGTTTCGTGGCGCAGGCCGCGCTCTACGCGCGCCACACCTACGGCATGCGCTCGGTGAGCC
>JBEHXD010000717.1:0-2930 GCA_048498875.1 Verrucomicrobiota bacterium | reverse complement strand
CAGCCTTTCGCCGTTGCGCAGACCGTGACCGTGAACATCCAACTCCGCTCCGATTATCGCGCGCTTAACGACCAGCGTCACTATATGCAATTTCCTCTCGACCAGCCGCGCATCGCGTTCCTCGAACGCGTTCGCAACGGCGGTGATTTGAAAATGACCGTCAATTTGACGCTGACCTACGAAAAGCTCTACGCGCTGCATGAAGCGCCGCTCCCCCACGACGTGCCATGGGGTCTCGTCCATCGACTTGACGTGCATGTACAACAGGAGATCACGATTCCGCGCTCCGCTTGGACATCCCGCGTCCTCCCTCAAATAGGCTACGGCTCGGTGTTCCTGATAGAACTTCCGGCGATTCCGCTGACAGCAGTCGAAAACTACAAAGCAGCGCATCAGGCGCTGCAACGGGCACAGGAACATCACAAGCAAGGTCTGTATGACGAAGCAGCTGCGTCATGCCGAGTCGCGCTGGAACGTTTCTTCGACTATGTGGAGGTCACCGGCGCTGACAATCTCACCCGGAAAATGCCGACGCTAAAAAAGAGCTGGCAAACGAAACTCGGGCGAGCGACCTACGACTGGCTGAATGCCAGCCTTGGCGCGATCAAGCAGGCAACGAATCCACCGCACCACAGCCCCGGCCCGCACTATGATCAACTTGAGGCTCAAGTCCTCATCGCCGTTACCGTCGCGATCGTCGCCTATGCGGCGAAGCATGAATTGCCGGCCAATGGCTGAGCACTTCGTCCAGTATAGGTTGTCGTCGAAATTCAAAAGAAATACGCCGTTTGGGTTGAACGTTGAGGCCTTTCGCTCGCCGCCGAGAAATCTTCAGCGTCCTGACTTGGCCGCTCAGTGACGGTGTCACCATCGCAATGATCACGGCGGCGGCCTCGATCACGGCAGTCACCGGTATTAATTGGGTGCCCCACGTTTTAGCTTCCGCACGAATTCGATGGCGCGAAGGAGCCAATCGGGGACGCTGAATCCCGCCGGCTGTACCGCAGGCAGCGGAGGACCGACTTGAAGATTTATTGTCGGAGGCGAGGCCGTGGCGGTCCCATTCATGATCACGGTCACATGGTAATTCGTGGTTCCAGCGCGGCGACAACACGCGCTTCGCTTGTTCGGCCAGCGGGGTGGAGAGCTAACGGGAATGTCGCGCATGGTTGAGCAAGTTTTCCACGGGATTTTCGACGGCATCCGCGAAATTGTTTCGCATTGGCTTGGGGATCGTTCGCATCCGCCTTTTTTCGCATAAAAACTTCTTGTGAGGGAGGAGACTTTTCCACTCCTTGGTTTGTCCCCTTGACAGCGCAGCCCGGCTGACTGCGCGGGGGAGGTGACTATGGGCGGCGCCGCTTGATCCCCTCTCGCTTTAAGAAGGTTATGAACGTGGACTCGGTCCCAATCGTTTTCCCTTCGGCAGCGAATGCCTCGCGACACATTCGAAACACCGCGGTGCGACCGGGTGCGGTTTCGACCTCGGGCCAGTGGAGCCAGAGGAAAAAACGCACCGCATTCTGATCGGTGCGCTTTCGTTCCGAAAACAAGCGACGGATATCCGCCATCAATGCGTCGAAGCGCACGGTCAGCTTCAAGCCGAACGCGAAACCATCGAAAAACGATTCGCGAGCTAACGGCGGAAGCGTGATCTTTTTGGCGATCTTCCGGGCTGCTTCCGTCGGGCCGGTGCGCACATCGAATCGCGAAAGCAAACGATCGAGCCGACGATCAAATCCCGTCTGCGCACGCATCGCTCGGCGATAAGCGCTTTGGGTGACGCGATTGAACTGACGGAGGTTTTTTGACGGGAGCGTCAACAGGCGATCCAGCCCTTGCAGGGAAAGGGCGAGTTGCACACCTTCGATAAATCTCGTGGGGTGCGCCACCGCCGGCTCCCACACCGCGCGTGGTAAGAGTCGCACGAGTTTGCCCGCCATTTTCGGCACCCACGCTGGATATGGAGTCGGTGGTTCGCTGCTTATGTATTGCCAGGCTTCAATCAACCTTACCTGAACCCTTCGGTCAAAATCCGTTACTTCGGGGAGCGTGGGACACTTCGGCATATCGTATCTTCAAGGATCACCTACGAGCATAGTGTGCGACGCAACTGAAACTGTCAGACCCTGTGACACGTCGGCCGATTACCCGCATTTGTCGGATGGCTATCGAGCGAAATCATTCCGCTCGCCTCAGACCCGAAAGGCTGTGGCGATGTCCATCGAGGATGACGTTAACGTGCGCAGCGCGATGGGGCCAAGCATGTCGCAATAGAGAGGTTGTCCCGCTAAGGCGACGGCCGTTTGGAAACGCGCGCGTCTCAGGGCTCCGGACTGCAATACGGAGCCAGTGCGACCCTGGCCGCGTCCGCGCATTCGAAATTCACCTGACCGCGAGCGACCGCTATGACTTCGCATTCTTCTTTTTTCAAGGACAGCCGCTCCCGCAGTTGGATGACCGCCGCAGTTGGATTGTCGGCGTCGACTGTCTCAACCAGATGGCCGCCAGCTGGAACAATGTAAACGAATACCGTGTAGGGATTCATGGTAAATGAAGTTGAAGGTTTCAAGCTTCAAAGAATCCCTGCATTCCGAAACGAGTAGTGCCCGACCTTAAGTGGGTCATCCTCGGCCACGCCCACGATCACGTGGTCCTGCAGTTCGATTCCAATGATCTTTGCTGCGTCCCGTAACTGGCGCGTGAGTTGTACGTCCGCTGCGCTCGGCGCTGGGTCGCCGCTCGGATGATTGTGGGAAACCACAATCGCGGCAGCGGAGGCCAAAATCGCGATTTTGAAAATCTCGCGCGGATGTGCCAGCGAGCACGTCAGCGTCCCCAGCGTGACCATGGTCCGGCTGAGTGGTTTGTTTTTCCGGTCCAGGCAGATGACCCAGAGCGTTTCCTGATAGGGCGTCTTCGCGTAGGCG
>JBEHXD010000716.1:0-2937 GCA_048498875.1 Verrucomicrobiota bacterium | reverse complement strand
ACCGGCAAAATCACCGAGCCGGTGGCGTCCACGAACGGCGTGCCACCGGGCCGGGCGCCGGATTGATCAACGAGCACGGGATTTCCGGGATGCACCGTCCACGGCCCGAGGAGCTGTTCCGCGGAAGCGAGATGAAGTTCACGCTGGTCGCGCGCCTTGGGGGCAACCACGGTGAAGAACATCCACCACCGATCCTGGTAACGGAGAAATGAGGCCTCGGCGCCGCGCACTCCAGTCAGCAGCGGGGCCTCGCGAATCCAGTCGCCGGGAAATTTCCGCGCCCGGTAAAGAGCGATCTCACCCAGGCGGTGGCTTTCGGGCACCATGAAGACGTCGTCCAGTTCTTCGATGAGGAAAGGATACGACAAATGCGCCGCCGCGGTGAGCACGGTTTGTTTCGAGCGCCACGTCAGGTCGGCACCAAACTCGTGATGCTCGATGACCGCGTGTTTCGTGCGATAATCGAACGCTTCAACAAACACGTGCAGCCGGTCGCCGCGCCGGACGGCAAAGGGGTCGGCGAGATAGCGCCACGGACCCGGATCAGGCAGCCAGACAATGCGATTCCGCAGGGCGGCGAGAGCAGCGGGATCAACGAGCGAGGCGATCGGTGCGGGGATGATTCCGACCTGCCAGAAATCCGAGGAAGGGATGCGCATCAGGTGGCGAACGCCACACGCGAGGCAGGCCTACGGGCCGGGCTCCACTGCCCTGCCTCGATCACCTGACCATAAAAATCCATGATATTGGCCACGCGCGCGGACGGATCGAACATGCTGAGATCGTAGTCGATCCGGCGCAGGGTGCCATTCGAATATTCCTTGTACGCACGTCCAATCGCCGCCGTCAGCCCTTCGGTCGAACCCGGCTCGACCAGTGCGACCGGATGATTGCGCAGAAATTCCCCCGGGCCCTCGGCCGCGGTGGCCACGATCGGCGCGCCGGTGCTCATCGCCTCGATGATCGCGAGACCAAACGATTCCTCCCGCGATGGGGAAACGAAAAGGTCGACGTCGCGCAGACAGTCGTGAACCGCCGGGCGATAACCGGGCAAATGAATGCGCGCATCGCCCGCGCGGAGCTTTTCCAAGTCGGCCCGTTGCGGACCTTCGCCAAGAATGACGAGTGCCGCATCGGCCGGCGCGCTGGCGCGAAACGCCGAGATGAGGACGTCCATGCCTTTGCTTGGGTGGAGCCGGCCTACCGCGCCGACAAGAAAGGTTTTTTCGCCCAGTCCCAGTTCACGACGGATGCCCGTCGATGGGGCCGGTGCGGGAGCGATCGGCATCCAGTTGGGAATTGTCTGCGTCAGCCCCTTGTAGCCCGCGAGGCGGCTGGTCTGGGCGCGGTTGACACAAATCAGTCCATCGAGCCAGGCGTGTTGGTGCGCCTTGTAGCCCACGTGCAGCGTCGCCACGGTGCGCTGACTGGAAGGTACTCCGCGCAACGCCTTGCAGGCCGCGCTCAAGTGGCCGTGGCATACGTCAGGTGCGAGGTACTGGACCAGACGACGCAGCCGCAGGCCGCGCAGGAACCAGTTGAAACCATGAAAAGTGACCTTGTCCGACAGCGCCCCGCGCAACGCCCCAGAGCTCATGCCAGCGACATGCACTTCATGTCCGTCCTCGGCCTGCCGGTTGGCCAGATCCACGCAATAGCGCTCGGAGCCGGCAAGACGGGAGGAAAAAATTACATGCAAAATGCTGCGTCGGGACATGGGGTGCAGTGGTGTGGCGCGGCGGATGTCGCGCAGGGAAAACAGCGGCCGATCAGTGGGGGTTGAGGAGGAAAAGCCGCCGAAATCTTATTCGGCAACTATAGTCGAAACTCCTCCCGCACGTCTGTCAGGGTGATCGGAAGCGCCTTGTAGGGAAACGGCCTACAATCATGTGAGAGCATAATTGGCTGCCGTCTTTGGCGGCACGGTAGGGCGGATTATCCCTAATTCGCCGTCACGGTATACGCATGCACTTCAGCCATTCGATGAATGTATGGCCGTCGGTGGTCCTGAGCGGCGGACTAAGGATAGTCCGCCCTACCTTCTGGTCCTACCTTTCCAGACATAGGGCCATTGAGCCGGGTGTTCCACCAAGCCTTTTCGCACCGGATTATTCGAGATGTAGTGCCATTTCTCATTGGCGCTCTGCTTCGAACGCAACCGGTGTTCGAAGAAACCGTCCTGCCACACGATACTGTTTCGCTTCGCAATAAAGCGTTTCCAGTCGCAAATCGTCTTCTCCATTTTCGCCAATTCCGGAAACGACATCAATGCATGGAGATGATCAGGCATGATCAGAAACGAACCAATCCACCATTTGCCGCTTTCGATGTAGTAATCGGCCGAGTCCAAAATCTCACCAAACACCTTCGCGTTGTCCAACTGTGACCTGCCTCTCGTCGCACAACAAAGCGTGACGAAGAAAAGCGCATCATCTTTAACCCAGCCAGGTGGCTGGTGATAGAGTCGCACGCGTTGAGGCAGATCGGGAACCCCGGCAGCCATGGGTTAACTTAACCTGGCGGATTCGACGCGAAAACTGGGTTTGTCGCCTGAATTAAGGTTTAAGATGGCGAACCGATTTGAACCGGTAGGGCGGATTATCCCTAATCCGCCGTCAGGGTACACGCATGCACTTCAGCCATTCGATGAATGTGTGGTCGTCGGTGGTCCTGAGCGGCGGACTAAGGATAGTCCGCCCTACCTTCCATTCGTGGGCAAAAAGTCTGTGGAAATAGAGCGCCTTTGGATTGCCCCGCACGAAAGAACCTTGCAGAAATAGACCGTGACCCCGCTCCTCGCCGACCTCCCGATTCGAGCCTCCTTTCCGCGTCGTCAAAAGCGTGCAGGTGTTTTCCCTGCATGACGAACCCCGTTGCTCAACCGGACCGGCCGGTGCGCCGGCGGATTTTCCTCGTGGACGATCACCCGCTGGTCCG
>JBEHXD010000715.1:0-2938 GCA_048498875.1 Verrucomicrobiota bacterium | reverse complement strand
AAAAATCTGGTTTCCTTTATTCGTGTCGGTTCGCGTGATTCGCGGGCAAAGAAAAACGGCAGGCGAAATGCCTGCCGTTGATGAGTAAGTTGAATTTTCAGGGCTTAACCGCGACCGCGGCGGCTGCTCTTGGGACGATCGTCTTCCTCGGCGTCGTCGTCGCCGTCTTCCTCCTCGTCATCATCGTCGTCACCGTCTTCGTCCTCGTCATCATCATCGTCGCCACCCTTGGCGCCTTTGCCCTTGCCCTCTTCGCCATCACCTTCGCCCTCCTCGTCCTCGTCCCACTTCAGGGATGAGTCGTTCTTGAGCTTCTCTTCTTCGCCTTCCTCGATTTCGGGCAAGTCCTCGTCATCGTCGTCTTCGACGGAGCGTTTTTCCGTGTCCTCATCGTCGTCGCCGTAACCGTCCGGCATGAAGTCGAGGATGGCGGTCATTTCCTGGAAGAGGTGGATGGCTTTGCCTTCGATGAAATCGTTGTTCTGCGCTTCGCGCAGCTGATCCTCGACTTCATCGACCGTGAGCTTCTCCTCGAAATCGAGCAGGTCGTTCAGCAGCTTGACGCGCAAGCGGGTGATGTGGTCGAGAAAGTCGGCATAGGGTCCGTTTTCCTCGTCGATGACATCGGGCAGCGCGAAAAGTTTTTCCTCGGACTCCAGCAACGGCTGCTTGGTCTTGGCGAGGCGAACCTTGCCTTTGCCCATGTCCTTCGAGATGCGGAACGGGATGAAGGCGCGCTCGAAGACGTCGGAGTTGAAACCGTATTCACGCAGCGGCTCGATCAGCTCGATCAGGTGATCGACCTGGCGCGGATCGATGATGCTGAGACCATCGACGTCCCAGTGCACGGGATCACTGACCTCGTCGACCCACCAGTTGTGGTCTTCGCCGAGCCTTACTACGCACCATTCGAGTTGAGGAGTACCTTTCGCCATTGTGTGTATGAAACTGATTTCGCTGCACGAAAAGGGCGCGTGTAAGCCCTTGTCAAATCTTGAAACGCAAAAGTTAAAAAAACTTTCGGAAACCTTTTTCGATCCCGAAATTTCGGCGGCAGGGTGGGCCTGAAAAGGCAAATAACAAGGCGAAAAAAACCTCATCACTTTCATGGTGGTCGGGCTTGAGTCCGGCGTGGGGTTGCCCACAGTGCGCCGCGTATGGGCAGGCTCTACCAAAATCTCTTAAAACCTCTCTTATTCCGCCTCGACGCGGAGCATGCCCATGAGCTGGGCGTAGATGCACTGTCACTGTTAAGCCACATTCGCCCCCTCTGCGCGGCGATGGAGCGATGGAATCGGCTCCCTCCGGAGCTTTTCCGGCCGGTGGAGTGTTTTGGCCTTAAATTCCCGAATGCCGTCGGCCTGGCGGCCGGTTTCGATAAAAACGGCCGGGCCTGGCCGGCGGCGGCCGCCTTGGGTTTCGGGCATGTCGAGATCGGTACGGTGACTTTTCACGCCCAACCCGGGAATCCGCGGCCGCGGGCATTTCGTTTTCCCAACGAACAGGCGGTCATCAACCGGATGGGGTTCAACAATGCCGGCGCGGCGGCCCTGGCCAAACGGCTGGAAAAACTCTCATCGCCCGGCCGGCGAAAAATTCCCCTCGGAATCAATCTGGGTAAAAGCAAGGTCACTCCGCTCGACAAGGCGATGGATGACTACCTCGGAAGTTTTCGTCTGCTCGCGGACCATGCGGATTATGTGGTGGTGAATGTCAGCAGCCCGAACACCCCCGGATTGCGCGAACTTCAGGACGCGTCGTGGTTGAAGCCGTTGCTTCATGCGCTCGTGGACGAAAACCGCACCCGCAGCGAAGCGGGCAAGGTACGCCGCCCACTGCTGCTGAAAATCGCACCGGATTTAAGTTATGCGCAGATCGACGCCGCGCTTGGCGTGATCGATGAACTCAGGCTCGACGGCATCATCGCCACCAACACCACGCTGGCCCGGCCCGGATCGCTCTCGACGGTGAACGAAGCGGGCGGCCTGAGCGGATTGCCGGTACAGAAACGATCGACGCAAATCATCAATTATATTTCACGCACGACCAATGGGCGTCTGCCCATCATCGGAGTCGGAGGCATCATGGACGAGGCGTCCGCCGGTGAAAAACTCGATGCCGGCGCGACCTTGGTGCAACTCTACACCGGTTTGATTTATCGCGGCCCATTTTTCGCCGCGGAAGTGGCCCGGGCTGTGGCGCAGAAGCAGCGGCGGTAGGGCGGATTATCCCTAATCCGCCGCATCGATTTGCGAATGATATTCCAGATGCGAGCGCATCAGGAACGGCGAACAGGCTGACGGCGGATTAAGGATAATCCGCCCTACCTTCAAATCATCCAGTCGCCGGCGTCCTCGAGCATCGCTTCCTTCTTCCGTCGGGCGCGAATCACCAGGTCCTCGCCCTTGTAGTAAGCGATGCTGTTTGCGGGCACGGAATTGAGCAGCCAGACGTTGCCGCCGATGACGGACTGTGAACCGATGCGCGTGTCGCCACCGAGAATGGTGGCGTGAGCATAGATGGTGACGTAATCGCCAATATCCGGATGGCGCTTCACGCCTTTGACGGGAAGTCCGGCTTCATCCACGTCGAACGATTTCGCCCCAAGGGTGACGCCCTGATAAAGTTTGACGTGGTCGCCGATCGTCGCGGTTTCGCCGATCACGACGCCGACGCAGTGATCAATGAAGAAATGCGTGCCAATCCGTGCGCCCGGGTGGATGTCGACGCCAGTCCGTTCATGACCGTATTCGGTCAGCATGCGCGGCAGCAGCGGCACTTTGAGCTGATAAAGCACATGGGCGATGCGCTGGAGCGAAATCGCCAGGACGCAGGGGTAGGCGACGATGATTTCCTCCACGCTGCGCGCGGCCGGATCGCCCTCATAGGCCGCCGTGACATCGGTCTGGACGACACGCCGGATTTCCGGGAGGCGGGT
>JBEHXD010000714.1:0-2949 GCA_048498875.1 Verrucomicrobiota bacterium | reverse complement strand
ATTTGGGCAACCACGAGGATCCCCGGCATGCAGGCAAGCGCCCGGATCTCGCCGGCCAGGCGATCGTGCCCGATGTCCCGTTGCAGGCGCATTCGGCATCGCTGCAAATGACCTTTTATCCGTCGACAGCCTCCGGCGTGGCCGCATTCCCCAAGGACTATCGGGGCGATATCTTCGCCGCTCTTCACGGCTCATGGAACCGCACCGGCCGCACCGGCAGCAAAGTCATCCGGGTTCATTTGAAAAACGGTGTATCCACCGGTGAATACGAGGATTTTCTCACCGGCTTTGTCGTGGACGACGGCCACGTCTGGGGCCGGCCGGTGGGCGTGACCGTGGCAAAGGACGGAGCGTTGCTGGTCAGCGACGACGCCAACAACACCATCTGGCGGGTGTCGGCGGTGAAACCTTAAATTCAGAGAGTATTCCCGCTGTCGTTGAAAATGGATCGGAAATGGTAGGGCGGATTATCCTTAATCCGCCGAGGAGCGTACGAGAACCGGTCTAGATAAGCGATTATCCTGAACGGCAGATTAGGGATAATCCGCCCTACCTTCATGCCATCCAGCGCATGCGACAGTTCCTGCGCGATTACTTTTCCGTCACCACGTAGTGACAGCCCTTGCTGACGGGATTAAGCGAGGCCGCGTGAACGACCAAAAGCGCGGTCTGCACGGCGTTGCGCAATTCGATGAGTTCCCGCGTGGGGCGGCAATCGCGATAGAAGGCCTGGATGTCCTCGCGCAATTCCAGCAGAATCCGCCGGGCGCGGGCGAGCCGTCGCGGGGAACGAATAATGCCGGCATAATTCCACATCGTGGTGCGCACGAGCTGCAAGTCCTGTCGCACCAGTGTCGGATCCGCCTCCCGGATCGGGCTCGTCCACTCGCGCGGCTCCGGCGGTTGAAACTGGCCACTCCGCAGATCGGCAATATCGGCTTGGGCCGTCGCCTTGGCTCCCACCAGGCATTCCAGCAGTGACGTGCTCGCGAGCCGGTTGGCACCATGCAATCCGGTGCACGCCGTTTCTCCGATTGCACTGAGCTGCCGTACATTCGTGCGTCCGGTGAGATCGGAATGAACCCCGCCACAGGAAAAATGCGCCGCCGGCACCACGGGAATCCGCTCGCGGGTGATGTCCACTCCGCCGGCGAGGCAACGCTGGTAAATCGCGGGAAATCGATCGCGGATAAAATCGGCTTTGAGCGAGGAAAGATCGAGGTAAACGCACGCGTCGCCGGTTTCAGCGAGGTGATGTTTGATCGCACGCGACACGACATCGCGCGGCGCGAGCGATCCCAGCGGATGCACGCCATCCATGAAGCGCTGCCCCCGTGCATCGACGAGCACCCCGCCCTCGCCGCGCAGGGCTTCGGTGATCAAAAACGGCGGCACCCCGGAGCGGCTGAAAACCGTCGGATGAAACTGCACGTATTCGAGATTGATCAGACGTGCTCCCACGCGATAAGCCATCGCGACGCCATGACCGACGCTGCCCGGCTGGTTGGTCGTGTGCAGAAAAATCCCGCCGAGGCCACCGGTGGCGAGGACGGTTTTCTTGGCGACAAAAGCCACCACCTCGCCGCTAGCCGTATCCAGCGCGTAACAACCAAAACAGGTCAGCGGTTCATAGCGTTCACGGGTATCGGCCGCGTTGTGCGAAAGCGTCAGCAAATCGATGCCGGCGAAATTGCGGCGCCGGGTGATGCCCGGCGTCACATCCACCCGACGGACAATCGACGCCATGATCGCGTGTCCGGTCGCATCCTTCGCGTGAATGATCCGGCGCTCGTGATGACCACCCTCGCGGGTGAGATGCAATTCCCCTTCGCCGTCGCGATCGAATCCCACCTGCAAATCCTCCAGCAGGAGCTCCTTCACCGCGGCCGGACCTTCTCGCACCAGTTGCTCGATTGCCGCGGGATTGGCGGTGCCGTCGCTGGCTTCCATGATATCCTTCGCCAGCTGCGTCGGATCCGGGCTGGTGTCGTAGATGATTCCCCCCTGCGCCCAATCGCTATTGGCCTGCAGCGGCTCACCCAAGGACAGCAATTCCACTTGGTAGCCCGCTTTCGCCGCGTGCAGCGCGTAGGCGGAACCCGCGAGACCTGCGCCGAGTACCAGACAGTCCGTTCGAATGATTTTCACGGTGAATCAACGCGCACGCCGCGTGGGCAGAAGGGTCAGGCTCAAGTCCACCGCCGGCGCCGAATGAGTCAGCGCGCCAATGCTGATCACGTCCACTCCCGGCAAGGCGTAGTCCCGCAGCGTGGCGAAACGCACACCGCCCGAGACTTCCACTGTCGCGCGGCCGGCAATCTCCTCCACCGCCGTGCGCACCTGAACGGGAGTCATGTTATCGAGCAAAATCACGCCCGCCCCCGCGCGCACCGCCTCGCGAACTTCGGCGATCGTGGTCGCCTCCACTTCGATCTTGGCCGCGTGCGGCGCGGCCTGGCGGCAAAGCTCCACGGCTTTTTTAAGCGAACCTGCCGCAGCGATGTGGTTGTCTTTGATCAACACGTGTTCGCCGAGGGAAAACCGATGATTAAAACAACCACCACAACGCACCGCATATTTTTCGAGGGCACGATAACCCGGAGTCGTTTTTCGGGTATCAATCACCCGCACACCTGTGCCCTTCACTGCATCGGCAAACTGCCGCGCCTGGGTGGCGACCCCGCTGAGACGCTGCACAAAATTCAACGCCGTACGCTCCGCCGTGAGCAGCGATCCCGTGGGTCCGTCGATTTGCAGCACCTTCGCGCCCGGCTTGAGGCGATCCCCGTCGCTCGCGAGCAACTTGGTTTTGAGCAGTGGATCGACACGTGAAAAAACCCGGGCGGCAATCTCCACGCCGCACAACACCCATTCCTCGGTGGTCGCTGCGAACCCTGCGTTGATCTTCCTCGACCAGCCGGTCGCGCCGGGCGACTGGGCGAGGAAGAT
>JBEHXD010000713.1:0-2953 GCA_048498875.1 Verrucomicrobiota bacterium | reverse complement strand
CCTCGCTGGCCACCATGACGGCGGCGGCCGAAAAACAGCCACGGAATACCAAGCAACGACGGCTGCTTGGTCGCCCATACTCCGCCTGCAAACAGAATAAACGGCACCATGATGAGCCCGGCCACCCCCAGGATAAACCCGAAGATGATGCCAAAGCGCATCGGCGCGATCTGTTTGAGGCGCTGTTTTGTCATTTGCTCTTCGCCTGCGCCTTGATCTGGTTGCTCAACTCGATCGCCTTGGCCGGATCGACGCGCTCGTGGAGATCGTCGTCGATCAACACCACCGGGCCGGTGCCGCAGCTGGCGAGACACTCCACGAAATCGATCGTGACCTCGCCATCTTCGGAAACTTCACCCGTGTGACAGCCGAACTCCTTCTGAAACTGGTCGCACACCTTGTAGCCGCCGGTGAGCGCGCAGGAGAGCGTACGGCACACCTTGATATGACGGCGACCGATCGGCTTTTGCCGGAACATCGGGTAAAACGTGACGACCTCGTACACATTGATCGGCTGCAGCTCAAGTTTCTGCGCGATCCACTCGATTGTTTCCGTCGAAATCCAGCCCACGTCCTCCTGAATCAGGTGCAGCAACGGCAGCGTGGCGCTGCGCTTCACCGGATAATGGGTGATGACCTCGTCGATTTGTTTGAGCGTTTCGGGTTTGAGATTCATCGAACGGCGGAAGTAGCGGGTAGCGAGTAGCGGGTAGCGAGTAGGCCTGACGTCAGCGTCAAGCCACCGCCTCGCGGGAAAGATTTCAGAAGTGTGTTTGATTTAGTCATGCTCACTACTCGCTACTCGATGCTCGCTACTGTGAATCACCGGTCGCATTCGCCCATGACGAAGTCGAGCGAGCCGAGGATGGAAACGACGTCGGACACCATGTTGCCGACGCACAGTTTGGGGAGAATCGAAAGGTTGCAGAACGAGGGGCTGCGGATCTTCAGGCGCCACGGGACACCGCCGCCCTTGCTGACGATGTAGAAACCAAGGACGCCCTTCGGATTTTCCGCCTCGAAATACACTTCGCCGGCCGGCATCTGCGGGCCTTCGGTCACGATCATGAAGTTGTTGATCAACTCCTCCATCGACGTGAGAATCTTGTCCTTCGGCGGAGCAAAAATCTTGCGCGCGTCTTTCGCATACCAATCGCCACCCGGGAAATTCTTGATCACCTGGCGGATAATGCGCACCGACTGCTTCATTTCCTCGCCGCGGCAGAGATAGCGATCGTAGCAGTCGCCCTTCGAGCCGACCGGCACGTCGAATTCATACTGCTCATAGCCGCTGTAGGGACGATCCTTGCGGAGATCGGTCGACACGCCCGAGCCGCGAAGATTTGGACCGGTCAAGCCGTACGAAATCGCGTCTTCCTTCGAAATCACGCCCACGCCAACCGTGCGATCGAGGAAGATCTTGTTTCGGGTGAGCATCCCCAGAATTTCCTCGAGAATCGGCAGGAATTGATCGCAGAACGCCTCGACTTTTTTCGTCCAGCCTTCCGGCACGTCGCGGGAAAGTCCGCCAATGCGGGCATAACTCGTGGTGAAACGGGCGCCGGTCAGCTCTTCGAACAGCGTGTAGAGTTTTTCGCGCTCCTCGAAGCAGTACATGAACACCGACCACGCACCGACATCGATGCCGAAGGCACCGAGACCCATCAGATGGGCCGAGACGCGGGCCATTTCCGCGGTGAGCACCCGAATCGCCTGACAGCGCGCCGGCACCTGCAAATTCGCCAGACGCTCGACCGCAATGGCGTAAGCCATGTTGTTCGCCAGCGGCGCCAGATAGTCCAGCCGGTCCGTGTACGGCACGAACTGGTTGTAAGTCATGTTCTCGGCGATCTTCTCGTCGCCACGGTGCAGGTAACCCAACACCGGATCGGCCTTCGTCACCACCTCGCCGTCGAGCTCGAACTGGATGCGCAGCACGCCGTGCGTGGACGGATGGGACGGTCCCATCGACAGCGACATTTTTTCGGGCTCGAATTCCTTCGGCATGGTCGCCGCTTTGGCCGCGGCATCGGGAAATGAAAAATCGGTGGCCATTTTATACGACAGGAGCAGACAGCAGATGAAATCCGGTCTCGAGGTGGAACCCGACCTCCGGGCGGGTTGGGCTCGCGCGTACGCTGAAAAACCCGTCCGGAGGCCGGGTTCCACCCAAGACGAACTCTCGCGACTGTTCGGTATCGGCGGCAACGCGGAAGAGCGGCGCCCTTGCTTGAAATTTTTGGGTCGCGGAAATCATTCGGGTTTTTCGCGCTGTTCGTTCCACGCTTCGTCCTTGGCGCGGGGTTCGGCCTCGCCCATCGGTTCACCGGGCGTCGCCACAAAGGGACCGCCCGCCATCGGAGCCGAAATCAGGCCGGTCTTGGTTTCCGCACTGATTTCAGGGTCATGGAAATCGGCCGGAAGGCCGGCGAGCGGGAATTCCTTGCGCAGCGGATGGTACGGATAACCGTCCCACATCAAAATGCGGCGCAGATCGGGGTGCCCCGTAAACTTGATCCCGAACATGTCGAACGCCTCGCGCTCATGCCAGTCGGCGCCCGCCCACAGTCCTGTCGAGGTCGGCATCGCCGGTTCCGCATCGCTCGTGCAGTCAGCGGCAACGCGAACATAATTGTGATTCGTGCTCGAATAAAGATGCCACACCACGGTGAAACGCGGCGATTTCTCGGCGCTCCAGTCAACGGCGGTGAGATCCATCAGGAAATCATAACCGTGGGCATCGCGCAGAGCTTGCAACAGACCGAGTGCCTCGGCCGCGGGAATATTGAAGGCCGGACAATCGAGGCTCGGGCGTGCAATGGCCGAGGGAAATTTCTGGCTTACGGCGGTCGGGAGGTCGACGTCGGGGGTGGTCATGCGGCGCGGCGTGGGTGGCTTTAAGCGCTGAGCAGCTTTGAGGCCGAACGCTCGCGTTTGACCTTGCCTTGAAGTT
>JBEHXD010000712.1:0-2956 GCA_048498875.1 Verrucomicrobiota bacterium | reverse complement strand
AGTGTTCGCGGAGGTGCTGGGGTTGGAGCAGGTGGGGATCCGGGATAATTACTTTCATCTGGGCGGCGACTCCATCCGCGCAATCGAAGTGGGCGCTCGTATCAGAAAAAATGGATACGAACTTAGCGTGCGGGACCTGTTCCAGAATCCCACCATCGAACTGCTCGGACCGCGACTTACTGCGCTTGTTGAACGCGCGGACGAGGTTTCCGACCACGGGCCGGTCAAACTCACCCCGGTCCAGTGTTGGTTTTTGGAGCAACACTTGGCGCAGGAAAATCACTATAATCAGGCGATGCTCGTCAGGATCGGGCAGGTCCAGGACACCGGAGCACTGCGTTGCGCGGTTGAGATGCTGGTGCGGCATCACGAAGCCCTCGGATGTGTGATCGCCCCGGATCGAAAGTCGATGGTGCCGTCGGATCGGGCATTCGCCTGGCACGAGAAGAATCTGCCAGACCAGAAGGAAGATCCCGCGATGCAGGCGGACATCGCGGTTATTCAGGCAAGTCTCGACATCCATGTTGGTCCGGTCATCCGCGCGGTCCTCTATCGAGGAAAATCAGCCGATCAACTATTGCTCGTGGCCCATCACCTCGTGATCGATGCGGTTTCCTGGCGGATTCTCCTGTCGCAGTTGCAGCATCTGCATCAGGCGCTAGTCAAAGGTCAGGCATTGGGTTCACTCCCTCCTTCCAGGTATCGAGCGTGGTCACGTGCCCTCCGTCGCCCGGAGTTCGTCGAAGAGATCAAGGAGGAGTGGAGCCAGTGGACGGAAATTTGCGCCCTCCCGGGCAAATCAGATTTTTCCGCACGGGGAACAGTGGGCGATCTTCGCCAAGAAAAGGTCGAGCTGAATCTGAGCATCGGAGCGATCGTCCAGGCATGTCATTCCGCTTATGGGGCCCAGATCAATGACGTGTTGCTTTGTGGCTTGGGTCGCACGTTAGGCGACAGCGTCATTTGTCTCGAGAGCCATGGACGGGAGGAAGAGGTCGCGGATTTGTCCTCGACCGTGGGTTGGTTCACGAGTTTGTACCCCTTTCAGCTGACGCGTGGTGGATCAGACGTCGGCGATCATCTGGTCGCGACGAAAGAGCGTTTGCGGCGCATCCCGCGAAATGGGCTCGGCTACGGTGTGCTTCGCTACCTCGTCGAAGAGCCCGATGCCAAGGGATTGGCAATCAATCCCGAGGTGTTTTTCAACTTCCTTGGTCAAACCGACGGCGGGGATATTGAAGTGGTTGTTCCACCTGGGTCAGTCGGGCCGGACAATCGCCTCTCCGCGGGTCTTACGATTACCGGGATGGCAACGAAAGACCGTCTTGCGTTCGATTTTTCCTACGATCGCACCAGTTGGACCCGGGATGCGGTGCGCGTGCTTGCTGAAACATTTCTTGAGCAAATTCGCGGCATCGTCGAGCACTGCACAAAGCGGTTGCATCGTTTGTATACGCCGAGTGATTACGGCGACAGCACATTGACCCTCGCGGAAATTGCCGGATTGCAGGGGGGCGGGGAGGTGGAGGTGATTCATCCGGCGACTCCGTTGCAGACTGGAATGTATTTCCACTACGAGTTCGATCGCCTGGATCGCGCCTATGCGGTCCAATTGACTCTCGAACTGGAGGGTGCCCCGTCAATCGACCGTTTGGAGGCAGCGATTGATCGTTTGCAAGAACGACACGAAGCACTGCGATCGAATTTTCTCTACGTAGCCGATAAGGGACTGCGTCAGGTGGTTTATCGGACGCGCAAAGGCATTTTCCGTCGTGTTGATGCGGAGCGGGACTTGGTGCGGCAGGAGGAATATGAGCGGGAGTTCGATCTGCAGCAGGGCATGCTTTTTCGGGTCGTTCTCGCGCGAGATTCGCAGGGAAAACACACCCTCGTCGTGACGTGCCACCACATCATTTTGGACGGTTGGAGCCTGATCGGGATACTGCTCCCGGAGTTGTTCCAAACGTATCGACTCTTGGAGGCGGGTCGAATCCCGGGCGAGGGGCGGAGTTGGAATCTGGGGCGCCACGCGGTTTGGTTGAAGCGCGGTGGGCGAATTCAGGCGGCAAAGCGCTACTGGAAGGAGGCGCTGCGGGGTCATGTCAGTGTGACCCTTCCGGGATGGGGCAGCGGTGGTACGAGCTATGATCTTCAGGAGCATGTATATTGCCTGGATCCCGAGTGGTCCGGCCGGCTGCGCGCGGCGGCCGCCCATCATGAGGTAACGGAAAGCACCTGGTTGCAGGCGGCCTGGTCTGTTCTATTGCGGTGCTATCGGCGCACAGAGGATGTCGTTTTCGGAAAAGTCATCTCGGGACGATCAGCCGACAATCCTGGCGTCGAAGGTGCGGTCGGACTTTTTATTAACACGGTGCCTGTCCGGCTGGCGGTCGCGGGGAAGACGACGTTTGCGATGTTGTTACGGGCGGTTAAGGAAGGCGCGTTATCGGCAGAGGAGTGGGGGGTGCTTCCGCTCTGGGAAGTGCAGGAACTTGCCGGGCAGGAGGCCGGTTACATCGATCATCTGTTTGTTTTCGAGAACTACCCTCTCGATAAAGTAAAAAGTGGCCTGGCTGAAGAAGGTTCGCTCCGGGTGGTCGGCATGCACGCGCAGGAGCGGACCAATTACAATCTTAGTGTGATGGTTACTTCAGCTGAGACGATTCAGGTGCGCTTTTCGTACAACGGCCACACCCTGGACAAACAGGCGGTTGCCCGAATGGCTACGCATCTGGACCGGATTCTTCGCGACAGCGTGCACGCACCCCAGCGCACCATCGAGACTATCGAATTGGTCGGCGAACCCGAACGCCGCCTTCTGCTGGAGGAATTTTTGCCGGTCGCTCAAGGAGCGGAAGCGGGTTATACCATTCAACGCCTTTTCGAAGACACCAGTACTTTGTACCCGGACCAAATCGCGGTCGAAGCCGGGACGGCCACGATCAGCTATGGCGAG
>JBEHXD010000711.1:0-2959 GCA_048498875.1 Verrucomicrobiota bacterium | reverse complement strand
GAAATGCCCCAAGAGTAAGGACGGGAAGCCGGGGTTGTCGATCTGCGGAAAAATGTATGCCAACAAATTGGCGTTCCCGAACGTAACGAAGTCCGTCACCTTCGTGACCAACGCGAGGTTCAAGGTGCACCTCGCCGGCTCGGCGAAAGAAACCGAGATAGATGAATTCGAAGTGAAGCAGTTCGCTAAGGAAATCGGAGAAGAATATATCGCGGCCCTGAAAAAGGAACACGAACTCACTGCAGTGGACGACGTGCCGACGCATTTTCGGAATGAAGCATTGCCCCACCGCGGCCATCAGGACCTAGCGCTGGGCCGCTTTATGACATTCTTGGAGAAACAGAAGCCAGAAGGAAAGTTTGCGGGAGGCGTGGGGTTTCGGGCGATCACCAGTGTAATCGCGCGCAAGACGGGAGAGGAAAAGAAGCCGGCGAATCGAAAAGATATGTTGCTGCTGAAAGCAATAACGCGGGTGGATTTCACCGCGATGCTGGCCACGATCTTAAAAAATGCTGAGCCCGAGCGTTGGACGGAAATCAGTACAGTATTAGTAGCGGAGGGTTACCCGTATGGCACGATGCGGCAATGGCACGGGTCGTGGATCAAATATGAGACACAGCAGATGGACGCGGCGAACACCCCGGTGCAAAAAGTCCGGGAATCGGCCGCGAGCGTTGCAGCGGCCATCAAACTGGAACAGCCCGCCTTTACTTTGCGGCACCTAATCGACGACGGTGTGCCACGCGTGCGACAACTCGTCGGCGCAGTGCATGCTTTTGACGACAACTATCTGACCGCTGCCTTGCTCTACCACTGCAATGAAGAAAAACAACTTCCGCCGGTTGCTCCGTAATCTGAGGAAAAAGACCCATGCCAACGTTTTCGATCACTCGCCTGCTCGTAATGTCGCAGACAAGCCGGAGCGCCCGTCGGATCGACTTTCATCCGAAGGCGACCGTCTTAACCGGCCCAAATGACATGGGGAAGTCGTCCCTGATCAAGTCCCTGCTCTACGCATTTGGCGCGGAGCCACAGATGCTGAAGGCGTGGAAAGACACCGCGAGCAAGATATTGGTTTACTTCACCGTCGCCGATAAGGGATACCGTATCTTGCGGGAGGGGTCGGTGTTCACGGTGTTTAATGAGACGGGCACACCGCTCGCGATTTTCAGTTCCGTCACGAACGGCTTAGGCCCATGGCTAGCCCAACTTCTGAAATTCGGGATTAAGTTGACGGATAACCAGGGGCAGCTTGCCACCCCACCGCCTGCGTACCTGCTCCTGCCCTATTATTTCGATCAAGACGACAGTTGGACCCACAACTGGCATGGCTTCACGAAGCTCCAACAATTCAGAAACTGGCGCCGCGATTTAATCGAATATCATGTCGGGCTGAGGCCTAACGAATATTACACCGCTAAAGGCAAACACATCCAGGCCAAGGCGGAACTCAATCGGGTCGAAGCCGCGCGCCAAGTTCTCAAAGGGGTGCGTGATCAGATCACTGAGGAGTATCGGGAGGTGCATTTCGACATCGACCTCGAAGCGTTTCAGGAGGAAATCAAGGAACTGCTCGTGAGCTGCGGTCAGCTCCAGAAAGAAGCCGACAAAATCAAAGCTGAGCTGGTCGGTTACTACACCGATAAGATCGAACTCGAAAGCCAGATCGAAGTCGTATCTGGGGCGCTAAAGGAGATCAGCAAGGATTTTCACTTTCTGGAACGACAATCCGATCACATTGATTGCCCCACTTGCGGAGCGGCCTACACCGCGTCTTTTGCCGAAGTCTTCCAGATCGCGAGCGACGAAGGCCGTTGCGAACATCTGCTGCATACGCGCCAAGAAGAACTCGCCGTAATCGTCAAGGAAATCGATCGGATGAGCGGTCGCCATCGTAAATATGAAGCCGACATTGCCCACATCAAATCGATCTTAGACCGTCGGCAGGCGGAAGTGCAGCTGAAAGACTTGATCGATGCGGAGAGCAAAAAAAAGCTGAAGAGCGTGTTACAAGCGAAGTTCGACGCATCAAACGCAGAGCTTGTCGCGATCGCGGACAAGATCAGGGACCTGGAGAAGCAACTGGAGGCGTTCGTTGACCGCGAACGCCGGAAAGAGCTGCGCGAGCATCACTACCAGCTCATGCGTCGAAATCTCCACGAACTCTCAGTCCCTGACCTCAGCAGGGCGGAGATGGAGGAAGTCACCGCGAAGATTCAAACTCAAGGCAGCGATCAACCTAGAGCCCTACTCGCGTATGGCATGGCGATTTTAGAATTGATGCAAGAGCGCTCATCCTCGGTGTTCTGCCCGGTGATTATCGACTCGCCGATCCAGCAAGAACAGGACGTGCCAAATCACGAACGAATCGTGAAGTTTATCCAGCAGCGGTTGCCAAAAGACGCCCAGCTAATTTTGGGTATCGTTGACGACAAGGGCGTTGATTTCGGCGGCTCAGTGATCCGTCTGGGTGACAAGCGGCGTGTACTGCGTGAGGAGGAATACGACGACGCTTATGAAGAACTTGCACCCTTTATAAGGGCCTCGATCGAATTCAACATGAAGCAGGCATAGGAGTAACCCGCCTACCTGTTTAGCGAATTAACGATCACGCCACCTGGTTAATGATCGACAGCAAATCTGATCTGATTGCGTCCCCCGCCTCAGGGGCGGCTGCGGCTGAGGACTTCGGAGACTTTGCTTTTGCTGGGGATGTACTGTAGCAGGTCGGAGCGGGTGAGGCCGAGTTGCTCCATGCGGAATTCGAAGGCGGCGACGAGGTCGGGGGCGGCGATGGGAAAGTGCTCCTCCTCGAATTTTTCGATGAGGAGGCTCCAGACTTCGAGCTCGGCTTCGGCACGCGAACCCGGGGCGCGCCCATCAGGGTCTCCACGTAGGCGAGGGCGGCGGTGTGTTCGGCGGCGGATTTGATGAGCTTGGGACACATGGGCTTTATACC
>JBEHXD010000710.1:0-2964 GCA_048498875.1 Verrucomicrobiota bacterium | reverse complement strand
CGCCGCCAGCGATTGCGGCGCCGGATTGTCATCCTGCTGCCGGCCAAATTGGAGCAGCTGCCGCGTCAATGCCTGTGCCCGGCGGGCCGCATCGAGCACGGAATCAATCTGCCCGGCCGACTCAACGGAGTGCTGGGGACTTTCCGCCAGCACGCTTGATTGGAGCAGGATTGGCGTCAGCAGATTATTGAACTCGTGCGCAATGCCACCGACCAGTTCGCCCATCGCACGAAGCCGGCGTGAGAGCTGCAGTTCCTCATCCGTCCGCTTTTGATCGGTGACATCCGAATAACTCCCGACCATGCGGGCCGGCTGGCCCGAGGCATGACGCAGGGTGTCCGCGCGACACAGCAGCCAGCGCACCGAACCGTTCGTGTGCAAATAACGCGCGGTATGGACAAAGGGCACGCCTTCACGCAGGTGCCGGTCGAGATGTATCTCGGCCAGCTTCCGGTCGTCCGGATGCAGCCGCTGCCACCAGCTTGACCGGATGGCGGGCAGTTCATTTTCGGCAAACCCCAGCAACTGCCAGCCGCGGGCACTCAGGACAAATTTATCGGAAACAATGTCCCAATCAAAAATCCCATCGTTGGTCGCCCGCAGGACGAGCCGCTGAAACTCCTCGTTGCGCCGCAAGGCCGTCTCCGTGCGAATCCGGTCGGTCACGTCGAGATCGACCGCCAGGACCCGTTCCTGGCCGTCGATTTGAATCAGCGCGGAATAAAACTCGATGTTGAGAACCGTGCCATCCTTGCGGCGGTGATGACACACGCCGTTGCGGCGGCTCCTGACCCGCAACTCCGCGGCAATGTCGGCAAACTCGTCCACGGAGAATGTTTCAATGCGGATCAGGTTGATCGACTGTCCGATCAATTCCTCCTTCGTGTAGCCGTGCATCCGGCAGGTGGTTTCGTTGCAATCGACAATCCGGCCCGGCAGGCGCGAGTCGTGCGGATCCATCAACAGGATCGCGGCCGGAGTGCTCGTGAGCACGGCCTCGAGCCGCGCCTTGGCCGACGCCAGCTGTTCCGTGCGTTCCTTCACGCGCACTTCGATCTCGGCCAGCCGTGCACGCGTCCGGCGGATTTGGATCACGTGCGCCGCCCAGGCGATGACCGAAAGCAGAATGATGATCACCAGCGCAAAAATCGAGTAGCGCGCATAGCGCGTAAACGGGCTGTTGGCCGGATCCAACAACCCGAGCCAATGCTCATAGATGTGATCGAGCTCACCGGTTTGCTTGAGCTGAAACAGCCCCTCGTTCATCGCCGCCAGCAGATCGCGATTACCGCCGCGCACCGCGATGCAGAGATCCTGTAACAATTCCGGAATCGGCGGGCCGCGCACATTGATGTTTTTTACCCCGGCCGCCTGAATCGCCGCAAAAATATTGAGCTGTTTTGCCAGCAGGCAGTCGCCCTCCCCTGAAGACAAACGCCGGACGCCTTCGGTCAGATCCGCGACCTGAATCACGTCCGGGGCAAAATCCTGCTTGAGCGCCCAATCGCAGGAATAGCTTTCCCTGACCACGATGACCTTGTGTCCATGCAGATCCGCGGGAGAGCTGATGCGCGTGTAACCGCGTCGCACGAAAATCTGGGTTTGCAGGCGGCTGTGGGGAACCGAGAAATCCAGAAATTTCTGCCGCTCCGGGGTCCGGGCGATGCCGGGAAGAAAATCGATTTTCCCGTCGTTCAGTTCGCGCAGCAGCAAATCCAGTGGCGCGAGGCGGAATTTCACCGTGCGGCCCTGCGTGCGGGCCACGGCGATCGCCAGATCGACTTCAAACCGGTTGATGCCCGCCGAGTCCTCCACCGCCACCATGCTTTCCACCGGCCACGTGATTCCCACCACCAGCGGAGGCGGGACGGATCGAGTGGGTTCGGCAGCGGGCGCGGCCGGGCCCAAAGCAACAAGGCTCATCCCCAGAAAAAAAATCACGCGGAGAAATGCCTTCATCGGGTGGCGGCAATCCCCTGCTCGGTTTCGGATTCCGTGAGGAGTTTTCGTGAAAGAGGGATATTCGGTCCACGAACCTGGCGCAATTGCGAACTTGTCGTGCCGCCACGCCTCCGCAAAGCCCATTCCACAAATGCGATGCCGTCGCCGCTTGCTGGCCAAGGGACAAGGCAGGCTCTACGCCCGTCGCCGCGCAACCGGGGGAATCGACCTTCGCGCGTCCGGTAGAAATTTGCGCGTTGGAAAGCGCACAACAAGCGCGTCCGGAGGCCGCGCTCCACCACCGGAGTTATTTCTCTCCCGCCGGGCTGTCGGGTTTCGGCGCCTCCGCCTTGACCACCGCAAAATTTCCCTCTTCGCATTGGCGCACGAAACCCTCGGTGACGGATTTCAAATCCTCCCAGCGACGGCGGATCGCCTTGGCTTCATCCTTGGTAATCGTGTTGTCCGACGCCGCGACCGCAATCACGCCCAGCATGTCGGCGAATTCCTGCACGATGCTGTTGGTGGAGGGAATCAGCTGGTACGGATGCGGCTTCGCCTTCGGATTCGTGATGAAAAAACCTCCGGCCCGTTCGCATACCCACTGCGCAATGCGATCGTCATTGGTGATCTTCAACAGCTGGTCGATGCGATCGAGGGGATTGTTCGCGCCGCTGCCGGTTTCGTCGGTGGGCGGCTCGGCCCATTTATAAATCAGCGACAGCGACAGGCCCATGTCGGCTGAGATTTGTTTGGCGCTGGTTTTCTTCAGCACTTCCTTGAGCACCTCGTGCGATTGCATGGCGGCGAATCGTGCCTCCCCTCACGCCAAACGCAATCCTGTCGTGCGCTCGCTCTAATATGCATGTGCCACGCGCTAATTTGAGGCTACCCGGCAGGCGGACCGGCACTTTTTTATGTCTTTCCCCCACTGTTTGTGGCTAAAACTAGGGTTCACCACTTTTCTCCATGAACATCCACGAGTACCAGGCCAAGGCGCTCTTCGAAAAATTCGGCGTTCCC
>JBEHXD010000709.1:0-2966 GCA_048498875.1 Verrucomicrobiota bacterium | reverse complement strand
CTTTGCCTCATTGAGGCAAAGCGCTTCGAACGTGACATTCCGTATGCATGATTCGGCGAGGTAGATCGCCCGATATCGTCTCAACAATGGATTGTCGGTTGTCATCGCACTTCGATCCCCGCTCAAAATTGCATTTCGACCGCGCCGTAAGTTTTATTCTGCCGCAATAGATCGCAGGCGATCATCGCGTATTGCCAGTCCTGAAATACATTCGAGCGTTGGAGAACCGGTAGGCCGATTTCAGTGCTCGCGTTCTTCCATTTCACAAAAGCGATCATCCGCTGTTCGGATTCATCCACGACGCAAATTCCGCCGCCATCATATATGGGGGCATGAAGGACGAATACTCCGATGGCTTCGGCATCCGAATCGGTGCTGAAGGCATGAATATAGTTTCCGTCGCGAGATTCGCGATAGATTCGAAAGCGTCCAACTGCTGAGATTGTCGCAAGCGTGAACGCTGGAGCTGATTGAGTGACGAGGTTATTTTTCATGATAGTGTTCGTTTCGTGACACCCATTCCGACGCGCCCTCGGCCCCACCTCAACGGACCGCACCCTCCGAATTTGGTGTAGGTCATCTACACCAAATTCGGTAGATGAAGCCAAGTCACTGCAGCCCAAACGAAGACCGCGGACACAAGGCAACCGGGAGCGCCCACCGAGAGGCGAATTCGCTCCGAGCGGCGGATTTCAGTTCAACGAGCCTCGACGAAAGCCCAGATCGGGCCAGCGCCGAGCCCGTCATCACGACCAGCGGTGTCGTGGCCTGTCGTCGTCCACGCCCGAGCGAAGTCACTGCGAACGTCGTTTTCCTTCATTCACCCACGCGGGCTGACGGCCAATGCAGAAGCATCACCGGCGGTCCGGCGGAAACGCGTTCCAGTCGCGAGCGGTCGCAATCGCGGGCAACTCCGCAATGGCGGAATGTCCCTTTTTCCCAGCGCGTTCTTGCTCTCTCTGGCGGCCCCTCCCACCGGACCGCCGCTGCGCGGACGGGGCGTGTTTGGGTCCTCCTTGAAAGGACCCTCCCGACTTCGTGAGGTTCAGACGCCGGCCAAAAACACGCGAAAACCGGGCAACCGGCATCTACCGTAATTTCGGTAGGCGCGCGTCATCGCGAAAATTCTCCGAGGGGTCTTTTTTAGGAAATCGAAACGCGATGAAACGACTCCTGGCACCCGACATTCTAATCCGCCAATGGCTGCAAAATCCGCACGCCATCACGGTCGCCGCGTTCGTTATTGCGGGTATTTTCCTTAGCCTGGCGGGCTGGTTTATCCAACGAAATCTTCGCCACAACGAGCCAGGTTTGCGCGCCCCCTGCGCACTGCTGCTCGCCATGATCATTGCTGCTGCCGGGGTATTCGGCGCGTGGCGCCTCCCGGCTCCGTACGATCTCTTCATCGGGGCCACTCTTTGCGTGCTTCCGGGACTGCTGTTCTACTTCGCCGATCACCGCCGCTGGGTGCGCGATCCGGCCGGGAAGATCGTCGCGGATCGTTGGCAAATCGTAATCACGTTTGCCGGTTTTCGCTGGACGCGGGACAAGGCCAATCGTCACTTCTTCTTCTCCGGTGATACCGGTTCCGGCAAAACCTCCGGGATGAACGGCCTTCTCCAGGCACTCATGAGCCGAAATCCAACTATGGGCGGCTTGGTCATGGCGAACAAAGGGGACGAATGGTTTCACCTCGAATGGCTCGCCAAAAAATATGGTCGCGAAAACGATATCATCCGCCTTCGGCCCCGTTTAGTTGGTGAAACCATCATGCAACCGCACCGGCTCAATGTTACAGGTGACGCCCGATTGCCGTTCACGACGCGTGCTCGCATCTTGGTAGACACTGCCGCCGCCCTCAATCCAAAGGATGAAAAGAGCTTTTTCAAAGTCAAAGGCGCTGGTCATATCAGCCGTGCGTTTGAACTCCTTGCCGATCTGGAGCGTCCCGTAACAGCGACCAACGCTTATGATCTGCTTACATCTGAGAAGACATTGAAAGGCGCATTGGATGAGCTAACCAAAAAAGAACCAACCCTACGCCGGATTCAACTCTCCGAAATCTTGGAGAAGAATTATCTGCATCATCAGGCCAAGGAGCAGCTGGCCGGTGAACTTGGGACTTCCCAGAACTATCTCGAATATCTCGGGACTCCGGAAATCGCGGAAATTTTCAGCTCCAATGAACCGGATACTTGTTCGTTCGCTGACGTGGACAAAGGAAAAATCTTCTGCGTTGACGTTCCCCAAGACTACACGACTGAACGGCAATATGTTTTTACGGTCGCGAAATTGTTGCTCTATCGTCATGCCCTACGACGTTACGCGCTTCCACCGCACCAGAAATACGCGCTCAATCAGCTCATCTACGTTGGCGATGAATTCCAAAACGCCATCACAGCCAGCCACGATGGCACGAGCGATTTCAACGTTATCGACCGTTTACGCGACTGCATGTTGATGCTTATAATATCCGCTCAGGCCTTTGAATCCCTCATCCCACCTCAAACGAAAGAACAGGCAGACGTGCTCGCGCTGAATTTGAAAAACCTATTCATGTATCGCGCGGCGTCCGAGACCGACGCGCTCCGCTGTGCAAACGCCGTCGGCAAACACTGGGTTGAGCGAGAGACACGGACCGTTAACAAGGATCATACCGCGCATAGCTATCAGAAGGTGGAGGAGTTTCTGATCAAGCCGCACGAATTTCGTAACCTTCCTGACCATACAGCCGTGGTCCGTCATTGCACTAACGGTTATAAAAAGATTAGTCTGAGGCCCGTTTAAGCTTTCTCTAAACCCGAATCGACGATGAACCCTAATGAAAATCCGAATGCCGGAGTCCAAATGTTGCTCGCGCTTAGGAAAGAAACCGACGCACTCCAAGTGATCACTGAGTATCTCAAGGTAAAGGAAATGGGCCCCTCCAATCATATCCGCACCAAACACGAGGCAAAAGCGTTTAT
>JBEHXD010000708.1:0-2968 GCA_048498875.1 Verrucomicrobiota bacterium | reverse complement strand
GGCCGCGATCGGCACATCGTTGATGGCCTGGACTGCTTCGCACACGATCAGCGGGTCGGAATCGGTCAGGAAGGCGGTGATTTCAGGATTGGCGAGGCGACGAAGCGCGAGCACCGCTGCGAGCCTGACCGCGCGGGACGCGTCAGTCTTCAGCGCGGCAATCTGCACGGGTGTGGCACAGCCTTCCAGCCCCATGACCAGGGCATGGCGCAGAGTGGCGTCGATGTCGTTGTTCGTGCGAATGGCCGCGATCAGCGTCGGGGTTGCGGCGGCGGATTTCAGTTTGCCGAGGGATTGCGCGGCGAAGAACTTCACGCGGGCTGACGCATCGTTCGCGAGCAAGCCCGTCAGGGTTTCGGCGGAGGTTTGATCCTGGTAGTCACCGAGCAACTTCGCGGATTGGGCGCGTACTTCGGCATCAGCTGATTGGAGCAGGGGGCGGAGCGCCTTCACGGCTTCGTTGGATTTCGCCGCAATCTGGCCGAGTCCCCACACCGCATGACGGCGGGCGAGTGGCGACGCATCCGCCTTGGCGGCGATGGCGGAGAGAGTGGAAATACTCGCCGCGCCACGGTCGGCGAAGGCGTACTGGGCTTCCAGGCGCACGCGCCAGTCCGGATGGCTCAACAGTTCGGTGAGTTCAGCGACACTCTTCTTGGTGTAATCAGCAGCGATCAACTGCTGGGTGGATTTCACGAGCGGGTCGTTCGCGCGCTTCGGATCAAAGATCGCGTAGATGCGGCCGCGTTTCGATTTCGGCCAGCCTTCCGCCCAGTCGGAATAATAGAGACGGCCGTCGGGTCCGAACCGCACGTCGGTCGGCAAGGCATTGCGCAGGAA
Source organism: Verrucomicrobiota bacterium (assembly GCA_048498875.1). Classification (GTDB taxonomy): domain Bacteria; phylum Verrucomicrobiota; class Verrucomicrobiia; order Opitutales; family Opitutaceae; genus Lacunisphaera. The sequence goes on along the minus strand of JBEHXD010000708.1, from coordinate 2,128 downwards.
CGGAGCGGCGTCCTCAATCGCGTAGGAAGCACCGGCGGGTTTCACCTTGTAGGTGTAAATGCCGGAGCTGGCGATCGCACCCTTGAAGTGAGTGATGAAAATCCGGCCCTGATAATCGGGAGTCAGCCCGGTCCCCGGATAATACGCGATACCGGAGGGACCGTCTTCAATGTTGCAGATCGGAGGAACGATGTAGGCCGGCTGCGAGGGATGGCGCGGCTTCCAGAGACGCTCGGCGTTCCACGGGCCGGCGTTGCCACGCGGCGCGTGTTGGTAGCCGATGCGCCAGCCGCTGTCGCCGTTTTCCACGAGGTGGACGAGACGTTCCTGGTCGCCCTGGTCACTGTCGTTGTCGCCGGTGAAGAGGTCGCCGTATTCGTTGAAGAGGAGCGATTGCGGATTACGCAGACCGGTCGCGAAAAGTTCAAGGTGTGAACCGTCGGGATAGCAGCGGAAAACCGAACCGGTGTCCTCGGCCTCGATGGTCGTGCCCTCCTTGGTTTTCACGTGCGCGGCGCGATCGCCGATGGTGAAATAGAGGCGCCCGTCGGGTCCGAAGATCAGGCCGTGGAAATCATGGCCGGTGAAATTGAAGCGGAGGCCGAAACCGCGAAACAGCTCGGTGCGGGTTTCCGCCTTGTTCTGGCCGGTGAATTTCCAGAGCGCGGGAATATTCGTGAACCACACCTCGCCGTGGCGCGCGAGGACGCCCGAGGCGATGCCGTCGATAGGGGAACGAAAGTCGGTCGCGTACACGGAGGATTTGTCGGCGACGCCGTCACCGTTGGTATCCTCGAGCAGGGAGATGCGTTCGCTTTCCTTCGAGAGTTCCTTCACGCCGGCCTCGCCGAAATTTTTGCGGATACTCGCGAGAAAATCGTCCTGGTTGCGGTTCGCGAGATCGTCCTCGAGCGTCCACATGTAGTCGCGGATATCGAGCACGCTGGTGCGATAGCGGAAGGTCTCGGACACGAAAACACGGCCCTTCTCGTCGAAATTAAAAGCCACGGGATTGGCGAACATCGGTTCCGCCGCCCAGAGCGAGGCCGTCAGGCCCGCCGGCAGTTTCATGCGCGCCAGCGCCTGTTTGCCCTCGTCGGAAGCCGGATCGACTTCGGGTGCCTCCTGGCGAACCGCCTCCTTCAACTTGCCGGTGTGGCCGCTGAGGTCGGTTTCCATTTCGACCGGGTCGCCGGCGGCATGCAGGGCGGGGACCAAACCAATGAGAACGAGGCCGAGAAGCACCGATGCAGAGCGACGAGCACAGCCTTGGCCGGAAGGGAGTGAATAGGGCAACATTCCGCCAACGTAGGACGCGACCGGTCAAAAGCAAGAGAGGGCCGCGCAAAGATCAGTCGGGAAATGGAGTTTTTTTGCACCTGAAATTTTTGTGCACATTTGTGCATGAAAACCGGGAAAATGGCGGCTCAAGACGATCCGGAGAACGAGATGGTTACCGCAAATCTCCCCCGTTTGGGGGAGGCGATCAGGCCGACAAGCCGCGCGTAGGTTGCGCGCTTGCGCGCAACTCCGTGCGATTGCACCCGTGGCGCGCGAGCGCGCCACCTAAAAGATGGCCGATCAGGAAGTGCTTTTCGGCAAAAGCCTGGCCACGACGACGAGCAACACGATCACCACCAACCCTAATGCCGCCCAGAAAATCGGGCCGCCGCTCAAACCCGCAAAAATATCCCGGGATGCGGTGGCGGTGGATTCGCCGGCTTCGAGCGTGGCGGGATTGCGGGGCGCGGTGAGCAGTTTCACCGCGACCAAGCTCAAGTCGTAACGCGGGGCGCTGACCAACGCGTTGCCATAAGCCAGCGTGACGCCTCCGGTTTCCGCGGTTTTAAAAATCATCCGCGAGACCGGGTAGATGGCCTGGACCGAATCGAGCGCGATGGCGGGGTTGTCGCCGTTGTCGGTTTCGATCCACAACGTATCCGAGTGGGTGCGCCCGCCGACCTCGAACACGCGGGTTTCAGGCATTCCGGGTTCCGGGGTGCGGCTCCAGTCGCCGGAGGCGAGCGTGAGTTCGTAGGTGTTGCCCTCCTGGTTTCTGCGTTTTTCGAAGACGCGAAACCGCAATTGAAAAAGGGAGGTGGTCGACGAGAACACCAGCCGGCTCAGC
>JBEHXD010000707.1:0-2969 GCA_048498875.1 Verrucomicrobiota bacterium | reverse complement strand
GACGAACTTCCGGCCATGGTCGCCGCGCTCGCGAAGAAAAGCCGCCGGATCCTCTGGCTGGCGATGGACACCGTGCGTCCGGACGAACCCCACTGGGAAAAAGCGCTGCGCACGGCCAAACAACTCGGCATCCCGCAGTATCGTCATCGCGGCTTTCAGTATAAAGCCGGTCAGCCTCTCAAGACGCAGCTCACCAGTTTTCACAGCATGGCGAAGGAATTTGCCGCCGCGAACCGGGAGATCGGGATTCAGGCAGTGTATCAGCTGCACTCCGGCGCATCGATGGTCGGCAGTGGCGCGTGGGATCTCGATTTATTGCTGGGCGACATCGATCCGAAACTCTTCGGTGTGGCCTTCGACGCCGAGCACGTGATGATCGAGTCAGGCAAGGCTTGGCCCAACGCCGTGCAACTCCTCGCGCCCCGTACGGTGGCCCTCTGCGTAAAGAGCTTCAAGTGGGATGGCGACGAACCCATGCAGGTCCCGTTGGGCGAAGGCCGCGTGAAAAAGCAAATCGTCGACCAGGTCGTCGCCGCCCACGGCGGTCCGCTCCCCGTCTGCATCCACAACGAATATTTCAAAGGCAGCGCCGGCAAACTCGCCCCCGTCCCCTTCGCCCAGCGCACCGCCATCGTCGAAGCGTTCCGCTCCGACGCGCGCGTCCTGAAGCAATGGCTGGGCGTGCCGGTCTGAAAATCCGCAGGTAGGGGCCGATGCCCTCATCGGCCTTCAGATTTCGCCCACTTGCCTCGCACGCAGCAACGGCACGAAACACACGAATGGGCACGAATTAGAAATACCCGGAAACTAAAACGCAGAGGACGCGAAGAGCGCAGAGGTGAAATGCCTGTCTGAGCGACCTCTGCGTTTCTTTGCGGTAAAAAACCCGGATGGTTACACAGAGGACACGGAGATGAGCACGGAGATCACAGAGCAATACCTTCATGGATTCGTTTTCTGCCTCTGTGCCCTCCTTCCTCACTCAGTGTCCTCTGTGACAAAATCTTCGCCTCCCTCGCGTTCTTGGTGTGAATCTCCTGATTTGAACCTCAATTGAGAAATATTTCGACGAACTCATGTCGAATGCTTCATTCCTCGTTCGTCTGGTTAATTGAACCTTCAAAATTTTCCCTCATGTCCAAACTCCTCGTCCGGTGTTTCAGTCTCTCCCTCGACGGCTATGGCGCCGGTCCCAATCAGGACCTCGAAAATCCGCTCGGCGTCGGCGGGGCGGCGATGTTCCAGTGGTTCTTTCCCACGCGCACGTTCCAGGCAATGGTCGGCAAGGAGGGTGGCACGACCGACGTCAACGACGAGTTCGCCCGGCGTGGATTTGAAAACGTCGGCGCCTCGATTCTTGGCCGCAATATGTTTGGCCCCATCCGCGGCTCCTGGCCGGATGATCAATGGAAGGGATGGTGCGGTGACGAGCCACCTTATCACTCTCCGGTGTTCGTGCTCACTCACCACGCCCGCGCCCCGCTCGTCATGGCCGGCGGCACGACGTTCCATTTCGTCACGGAAGGCATCGAGGTGGCGTTGCAGCGCGCCCGCGCAGCGGCGGGTGGCAAGGATGTCCGGCTCGGCGGCGGAGTATCGACAGTCCGGCAGTATTTATCCAAGGGCCTGATCGACGAAATGCACCTCGCCGTGTCGCCGGTGTTGATGGGCCGCGGTGAAAATCTTTTCGCCGGACTCGACCTGACCGCGCTCGGTTATCAGACTACCGAACACACCCCCGGACCCGGTGTGACGCACGTCACAGTGAAGCGCAAATGACGGAGCAATGGCTGGGTTTGTCCTCCATCCAACCCGAACAAATCACACGTTGAAGATCGGAAGGTAGGGGCCGATGCCCTCATCGGCCTTGCTTGGGAGGTGTCCACTATCCAAGCGCATTCGCTCCTACGCCGTCACATCCACACTGGGATGCACGTGGCGGACACGCTCACGGTAGAGCAAATAAAGACCCGAGGCGATGACGATGCCGCCGCCGACCAGCGTCCAGACGTCAGGCAACTGCCCGAACATCAGCGCGCCGAACAATGTCGCGAACAAGAGTTGCGTGTAGAAAAACGGGGACAGCGCGCTCGCCGGGGCGAGCTTGTGCGCCAGGATCAGCAGCCAGTGCGCGATCGCGCCCACCAAACCCACGAATCCGATCACGAGCCAGACCTGCGGCGAAGTCGGCGTTTGCCACACCGGGAGCGCCAGCGGCATCGACACGAGCATGCCGATCAAGCCCGTGTAGAAATGCGTCGTCTCGGAGCTGTCATGGCGGGAAAGCACCCGCGTGATGATAAAGTAAACCGCATTGCAGCCTGCCGCGCCGACCGCGAGCCACATGCCCGGTTGAAATCCGCCCGTGCCCGGACGCGTGATCACCAGTACGCCGATGAAGCCTACGACCACGGCCACCGCGCGCCGCGGCCCGAGCTTTTCGCCGAGAATGGGACCGGCCAGCACCGCGACAATCAACGGCGCGGCAAACGTGACCGAAGTGACCAGCGTGATTGGCAGCGTCTTGAGCGCCGTGAACCCGCAGGTCGACGAACCCAGTACACTCAAGCCCCGCACCACCTGCAACCAGGGCCGCGAACTCCGCAGAATCCCGGGCCGGGTAAGCGGGTTGAGAAAACACGCCGTGATCAAAAACGCCCCCGTGTAGCGCACCGCAACCGTCTGCAACGCGTGCTCCCGCAAGTTGAGCCACTTCGCCGACGTATCCATGCAAGAGAAGCCCGCCGTGGTGCAAATGAGCAGCAAAATGCCGCGCCAGTTCCCACCCGCTTCCTTCGCATTTGATTGTCCCGTTGCCACACTCATTTCCCCCAGCCTGCCGCCCACCCCGCCGGAAGCAATCAAATGGACGGACCCAATTCACCCGGTGGAATGCGTTGACCCCAACGCGTTGTTTTAGTCCGAGAAAGCGCGTTCAGTGAACACGCTCCACCTTAATGCTCTCAGGC
>JBEHXD010000706.1:0-2977 GCA_048498875.1 Verrucomicrobiota bacterium | reverse complement strand
ACTGCTCGCCGGCCGGTAACGCTTTTGGTGGTGTGGGCGGGGTGCCCCCACCCCGCGGGAATTTAGCGGCCGCAGGGACCGAACAAAACGCGCCGGGAGGTCGCGTTCCACCGGGTCAAACCACGTGGGTTGCGCGCTCGCGCGCAACGTGGCGTGCAAGCACGCCACCTACGGTTGAACGGGTGGAGGTCGGCCCGTCTACGAGCCGGGTTTCGAGCCGGCGAGAGGCACCGATGCCAGGGCGTTTTCCAAGGCTTGTATGCTGACTGGTTTCGTCAGGTGGGCGACAAATCCCGCCGCCTGACTCTTGCTCACATCCTCTTCCATGCCGTAACCCGTGAGCGCGATGCCGGGCAATCCGTACTCCGCGCGCAGTTCGGCCATCAGGTCATAACCATTGCCGTCAGGCAGGCCGATATCGGAAATCAACAAATCAAACTCCTGCCGACGCACCGCGGCCCGCGCTTCGGCGACACAATCCGCCGCCGCCACCTGATAATTGCGCCGGACCAGCAGTTGGGTGAGCGCCCGGGAGGTGGGTTTATGGTCTTCCACCAGCAATACGCGGCAGGGAACCGACGTGCCGGTGGACTCGGCGGGCACAGGCGCAGTGTAACCAGGGTTTCCTTCCGCCACACCGCCGCCGGACGAACGCAAACTGGCCGCCGCTTCCGGACGCAACAGGGGGAGTTTGATCAGGAAGGTGGTCCCCTGATTTCGTCCGCTGCTGGTCGCGGTAATGGAGCCCGAATGAAGCTCCATCATCATGCGTGAAATCGCCAGGCCGAGTCCCATCCCGCCAAACCGGTGTGGCACCTGCAGCGCATGGTCACCCTGCGAAAACGGTTCAAATATCCGGCTGAGTTCCTCCGGCATCATGCCGATTCCGGTGTCGGTCACGCTCACGACCAGCGAACCCTCCCCGTCCACCGTGCGGCTCTCGATGCTGATCTGTCCGCCCTCGGGGGTGAACTTGGCCGCATTCTTGATCACGTTCCAAAACACCTGCTTGAGCCTCACATCGTCGCCCTGGACCACGCGCTCGCGCGCTTCCAGTTTCAGCGTGAGCGTGATCTGTTTCTGCCGGATTTCCTCGCTCGCCATTTCCAACGCCTCCTGGAGGCTTTGGTGCACATCGAAGGGCCGCCGCTCGAGTGCAAGCTTGCCCCGCACGATTCGCGTCAGGTCCAGCAGGTCGTCGATCAACCGGGCTTCGAGCGTCACGTTTTTTGCGATCGTGGCAAAATCCTCGCGAATCTCCTCCGGCAACCGCGCATTGCCCGCCGCCTCCGTCGCCAGGAGCAGCACGGGATTCAGCGGCGTGCGCAATTCATGCGAAAGGGTCGCGAGAAAATCATCCTTGGCGCGCGAGGCCGCCATCGCCGCGTCGCGGGCCGCCGCCACCTCCTGCTCCGCCCGCTTGCGTTCGGTGATGTCGGCGATCACCGCCACCAACCCGACGATCTCGCCATTCGCCGCGCGCTCGGGTTCGTGAATCACCATGACCCACCGCGGTCCAAGCGACGCGTAGGGAATCTCCGCCTCGAACTCCACCCGCTCTCCCGCCAGCGTGGCGTCAATATGGTGGCGGATCGCGGTGTACGGCACCTCGCCCATCACTTCGGTAAAATGTTTTCCGATCAAATCCTGCGGTTCGAAACCAAACCGGCGGGCATAGGTGCGGTTCACAAACTTGAACCGGTGCTGCCGGTCGAGCTGGGTGATGAAAACCGGCGCGTAATCCGTGACGAGCCGCAGCTGCGCTTCGCGCGCACCGAGCGCCTTTTCGCGCGTGAGCAGTTCCTCATTGGCGCGCAGCAGGTCGGCGGTGCGTTCCGCCACGCGCGTCTCGAGGGCGTTGTTTGCCAGTTGCAGCGCTTCCTCGGCCTTCTGCCGTTGCGCCACTTCCAGTCCGAGCGCGGCATTGGCATCCGCCAGTTCCCGGGTTTTCCGGTACAAATCCACAAACACGCTGATCTTCGACTTCAGGATCTGCGGATTCACCGGCTTGGTGAGATAATCCACCGCGCCAATCCCGTAGCCTTCGAGCACGTCCTTGTCCTCCTGGAAATACGCCGTGAGGAAAATAATCGGGATATGCTGCGTGCGCTTGCGCTGCTTGATCAGGTTCGCGAGCTCGATGCCGGTCATGCCGGGCATCTGGATGTCGAGGACGATCGCCGCGAACTCGCCCTCGAGCAACAGCAGCAACGCGCCTTCCGCCGTGAGCGCCCGCACCAGGTTGTAGTCGGGCGACTGGAGAAAACTCTCCAACGCATCGAGATTCCGAATCTCGTCGTCGACCAGCAGAATGTTGACCGGGGCTTTCACCACGCAGGAATTTCGGGAGTGATTAACGGTACAGCCAGACGCGCAGCAGGGAAAGCAGTTCGTTGGTGTTGACCGGTTTTGCAACGTAATCGGACGCGCCGGCGGCCAGACACTTGTCGCGGTCGCCCTTCATCGCCTTCGCCGTCAGCGCCAGGATCGGGAGCGCGCCAAACTTCGGGTTGCGGCGAATTTCCTGCATCGTCTGATATCCATCCATTTCCGGCATCATGATATCCATCAGGACCACGCCAATGCCGGGTTGTTGCTCAATAATATCAATGGCCTGCCGGCCATTCGTCGCGCTGATGACATCCATTTCGTGATTTTCGAGCATGGTGGTCAGGGCAAAAATATTACGGGCGTCGTCGTCGACCACGAGCACTTTCCGGCCGCGCAACACCTCATTCGAGGCGTGGAGATGATCGAGCATCTTCTGCTTGGCTTCGGGCAATTCGGCAATGACCCGGTGCAGGAATAGCGCGGTTTCGTCGAAGAGCCGTTCCGGTGACTGCACGTCCTTCACTAAAACACTCTTGGCGACGGTGCGCAGTTTCTGCTCCTCATCGCGGGACAGGTCCTTCCCCGTGAACACCACGATCGGGATGTCGCGCAGCGTCGCCTCTGCCTGCAATTTGTCGAGCAACTC
>JBEHXD010000705.1:0-2982 GCA_048498875.1 Verrucomicrobiota bacterium | reverse complement strand
CGCGACGTTCGGGCAGTGCCTCCAGCGGGGCACCCCCGACCCAAGCTTTTCGATGGGAGTATCTCCGCGACAGAGGCATTCCATGTCGCGGTATTCTCGGCTAAGGGGACAAGAATCACTCTTTGATTTGACAAAAGTTCTTTGTGGAAGCACGGGTGCTGCGGATTGAAATCAAACGCGCTCCAGAAACAATTTTTCTGCACCCCCCTGCATACGGCGGTGGGCATGGCGTTGTATATCTTCCTTGGGTTTCCCGGGGACGCGAATTAAGGTCGGCGCGAAGGTTAGAAATCGCGCTCAGCCAGACCTGAAGCGCGGCCACCGGACCACACGATTGTAGTTTTCGCACTGCAGCGCGCCCGGTTTTTCGCGCGCTTGTTACCGAAATGCCGCCACGCCGAATGCGTGTGTCTGGCTTTACCCAACTCCGCCTTTCGCCTGCGCGCAGCCATGCCCGAAGGGCGACCTAATCAAGGTATCTCATGATCATTCTTCACGTCACCGATTTTCATTTCAACCAGCGCTGGTTCGACTGGCTCTCGCATCGCGCCCCACCGCACGATCTTCTCGTGATGTCTGGCGACATGCTGGATCTCGCCGCGCCAACGTCTCACCGCAAGCAAAGCGATTGGGTCGCTGCGTGGATGAACGATTATCCCAGTCCCATGTGCGTTTGCAGTGGCAACCACGATCTCGAATGGGACTCGGAAACGGATCGCTGGACGCCGGCTTATTGGCTGCGCGCACTCGCGAACCGCAATGTTTGGATCGATGGGCAACGCATCAGCCTGGATGGCACGACGATTCTAAATATCGGATGCACGACCCGGCCAAAGGGCGGCGAAGCCGACATTTGGGTCGTCCACGCCGCTCCGACCGGAACACGGGTGGCCGCTCGCGCCACCGGCGGCGACGGCGGCGATCCCGATTTGGTCGGTCCCGTCCAACGCCATGCACCGCGTCTCGTTTTGTCGGGGCACGTGCATTGCCCGGTGGCGTGGGGTGAAAGCCGTGGGCAAACCCTGTTCCTTAATCCCGGACGCAGCGCCGACGCCCCTTTCCCGAATCATATTCTCGTCCAAACCGAGTGCATGACGGCTGAACTCGTCACCGCCAGCGGGGCACGTCCAGTCACGAGCGCAATTTCCACCTCCACCGACCGCATCGCTATCACTGGTGATGTCGGCGTTTCAGAAGTCGCGGCATGATGCCGCGCACAATATTCGGCGGCCACGTTTCCGATTTCTTGGAGTGAGGCGACGTCGAAACGAATCAAGACAACGACAACGAAATAAGGATAACGATCATGAATCACACCCCCATCTATATCACCCGCGAAGACAATTCCAAACTGCGCCTATTGATCTCAGCTGCGCTGTATTCCTCTAGCACGACCACCGCCCTGCGAAATCTGCGTGCAGAACTCGATCGCGCCGCCATAGTCGATCTCAGCGAGATTCCGACCGGCGTCGTCACGATGGACTCGCACGTCGAGTTCGAGGATCTCGCCACCGGGGAAATAGAGGATTACGTCATCACGTTTCCCGACCGGGCGGACGTTGCGCAAAAGCGCATTTCCATCCTCGCTCCCATTGGAACTGCGTTGATCGGCTGCCGTGAAGGCGATCTGGTCAGTTGGGCTACTCCCGGCGGTCTGCGTCGGCTCCGCGTTCGCCGCGTGTTGCAATCAAGCCTCGCGTTAGCGCCATGAGCAACGGCTGAGGCCTCCTGCCGCCCCACGATCATTCAACCCTGAAACGTCCAAAACATGATAACCGCAACCTTTCGCCCGGCGAATCCGAAGCTCATTCTCCGTGGCATTCACCTCGATCTCAGCGACTCCATAAGGGCGTCCGTCGAAACCAAAGTGGAACGACTATTCCGTCATGAACCTCGGATCCTCCGGCTCCGCGTCGACGTCGAACTTGATCATGGCGGGAGCACGCGTTGCTTCACGGCCAAGGGGCACGTTGAAATCCGCGGCACCGATCTCCAGGCTGGCGTCACGAGTGATGACGCCTACCGGTCGGTAAATCTCCTCGTCGACAAGCTGGACCGGATGCTTCGCAAGCGGACGACGGCCCTGCAAAGCCGGCGATTTGAAGACGACATCCGCGCCCACCCCGGGTTCAATGGAGGTCAATAGATTCCATGCTGCAGTTTCCACGTCTCTTGCGACCGTCGGTCCCGGGGGATACCCTCTTGCCGACGCTTCCGGCGCGGCAAACTGACGCACCTCGCTTGGCTGATCCAAGCCCGGCCGAGCAGAACTCGCGCGCCGGGTCCAGGACTCCGCCGCACTCACTGTGGTCGGCGGTCCAACCGGGCTTCGCGGCTCATTCACCGCTGCGGCTGCATGCCTGCAACGTTCGTTCTCCGACCCGGCCCGATCGCGGGTCGGGCCATCCTCATCGCGCATTTCGCGCGCTCAAAAACAATTCAAGTCATGATCAAACAACGCACGATGGGCCGCACGGGCCTAAAGGTTTCTGAACTCTGCCTCGGCACGATGAATTTCGGTTGGAAAACCGACGAGCACAAATCCTTCGCCATTCTCGACGCCTACCGTGAGGCGGGCGGCAACTTCATTCACGCCACGGGCCATTGCCCCGTTCCGGTGATCTCCGCCGCTTCAACCGTGTTCTCGGAGGAAGTCGTCGGCCGCTGGTGGCAGAGTCGCGCAATCCCTCGCCATCAACTCGTCCTCGCGACGCGCCTCAACGTTGGCTGCCCGCCCGCCGGCATCTCTGTCGGCCAGTTCGTGCAGGACTGTTGCCGGGCGTCTTTGCGCCGGCTGAAGACCAACTATCTGGATATTCTGGTGTTCGAATGGAGCGAAGCGCTTCTGCCCTGCCGCAAAACGCTCGAATTGTTCGACGCGCTCGTTCGCGAGGGTCTCGTGCGTTACGTCGGCGCTGCCAACTTCCCGACTTGGCGGATCGCCGACGCGATTACGCGTGCCTACTTGGGAAATCATTGTCG
>JBEHXD010000704.1:0-2991 GCA_048498875.1 Verrucomicrobiota bacterium | reverse complement strand
GGGGCCCAGGGGCACCCCGACCTGGGCCAGAACGCCAGAACGGGAATTCGCGAAAGAAACCACGCGAGTCGCCGTGAGTCACCAACTCCTTGACGATGAGTCCGGCAATGCCCTCTTTCACGATGGGAATGCCCGCAAAGCGCGGACCACCAGATCCTGGTCGGCGGTTGCCAGTTCGGGATACATGGGCAGGGAGAGGACCTCGCCCGAGGCCCGCTCAGTTTCCAGCAAGGTCGCTCCACCCGGGGGTAGTCTTCCCCAATAGGCCGGCTGGCGGTGGATCGGCATTGGGTAGTGAACCAGGGCGCCGATCCCGGCTTTTTTCAGGTGCAACTGCAGCTCGTTTCGTCGTGACGATCGCACGACATACAAGTGGTAGACATGCGCGACGTGCGGCGCGACCGTTGGCAGGACCAACCCGCAACCCGACAGCATCTCGTCGTAGCGCGCGGCGAGGCGGCGACGGGCCTCATTGTTCCGGTCCAGGGTACGCAGCTTGACGCGGAGCACAGCCGCCTGCAGTTCATCCAGCCGTGAATTCAGGCCGGAAATCCGGCTGACATATCGTTCCGCCCATCCATACTCGCGCAGCAACCGGAGGTTTTCGGCAAGCGCGGCATCATTGGTCACCACAGCCCCACCGTCCCCCAACCCACCCAGATTCTTCGTGGGATAAAAGCTGTAACAGGCGAGATCGCCCCATTGGCCCACGCGCATCGCCTTGTAGATCGCCCCGTGCGCCTGGGCGCAATCCTCGATAACTTTGATCCCCGCCTGCCGGGCAATGCGAAGGATCGGGTCGAGGTCGGCCGGATGGCCGTAGAGGTGCACCGGAATGACGGCCTTCGTCCGGGGAGTGAGCGCCCTCTGGAGACACGCCGGATCGAGGGTGTAGGTGTCGGGCTGGATATCCACCATCACGGGCGTGGCACCCGTCAGCTCGATGGCGGCCACGGTGGCCACCGCGGTGTGCGACACGGTGATTACCTCGTCACCAGGACCGATGCCGCACGCCCGCAGTGCGAGGTGCAGGGCCTCGGTGCCGCTGCCAACGCCGACTGCATGGGCGACGCCGTTGTAAGCGGCAAATTCCTCCTCAAACGCCTTCGTTTCCTCCCCGAGTATGTAACGGCCCTTTCCACATACCGCCAACATGGCCGCATTGATCTCGGCCTGTTGCGCCAGGTACTGGGCGCGCGGATCGCTACACAGGATCATTCCAGCACCTGCACTTTGGGAACATAAACGATCCACTTGCCGCCAGCGGCCTTGAAAGCCTGCTCCTTGGCCATGATTTCTTCACCGTGGTTCCAGCCGAACAGCAGGGCGTAATCCGGATAGCGATCCTTGAACTCCTGATAGGCTCGCACGGGAATGTGCGCCCCCGGGCTAAACTTGCCCTGCTTGATCGGAGTGGTGTCGCTGATGAACTCCACCAGATCCGGAGTGATGCCGCAATAGTTGGTGACCGTCGTGCTCTTCGAAGTGGCCGCATAGCCCACCACCCGCTTGCCCTTCTGCTTCAAGTCTCGCAACAGCCGCATGAGTTCATCCCGCGACTGCTCGATATTGCGCCGGAGCCGCCCATAAGTTTCCGGCAGGTGCAGGCCCATGGCCTCCTCCCTGGCTCGCTGTTCCTTGACCGAGGGTTTGACCGCATGGGCGTCCTTGTGACCGATGATGTATCGCATCGAACCGCCATGTACCGCTTGGGGCTGGACATCCACGATCTCCATGCCGTGTTGCGCCACCAGGTAGCTGACGGACATCACGGAAAAATAGAACGCGTGTTCGTCGTAAATCTGGTCGTAGGATGTCTTGGCGACAATGTCACCGAGGTAGGGATCCTCGAAAATCATGAGACCCTTCGGCTTGAGGAGAATCCGGACGCCAGCCACCACGGAATGCAGGTAAGGAATGTGGCAGACCACATTGGCGCCCATGAATGCGTCCGCCTGGCCGTGCTCAGCCACGATCCGGCGGGCGAGGTCCTCATTGAAAAACTCGCTGACGGTGCGGATGCCCTTTTGGCGGGCAACCTCAGCCACATTGGCTGATGGCTCGATGCCGAGATGCCTGACACCCGCCCGCGCAAAATTCTGCAACATGATGCCATCGTTGCTGCCGATTTCGACGACGAACGGATCGGCGTCGCGCAGATACTCCTTCTGCACCATTTCCGCCAGCCGGCGAAAATGCTCTGCCATCCGCGCGGAAGTGGACGAGAAAAACGCATAGTTGCCGTGGAACATCTTTTCCTGCTCAACCAGTTCAGTCAGCTGCACCATGCTGCACGCCGGGCAGAAACCCACTTTCAGCTCAAAAAAATGCTCATGCGCGTATTCGTCCGGATTCAGAAAGCCATTTGCAATCGGCATCTTGCCAAACGAGATAAACGGTTCCAGCGGCGCGCGGCAGATCAAACAGGTGGGCATTTGCAGGGAGTCCTTGGCTTGGTGTGGGTTGAAACAAGACGAAAAAGTATTCTGTAAAAGTGCCACCATCCCTTCCGGCGGTACAAGGAAATAATGCCTGATTTCACGTCCGGACGCCTGCGCGCGAAACTCAGTCCGGCGGCGTGTTTTTGCCGCCGCGCAGGCAGGCGGAAAGGACGGTTAAAAAATGCCGGCACGTCATCGTTGCATAGCGCTTGTTGCGGGCCACTATGAGCAGCTTGGCCGAGCGATAAAGCAGCCGCGGCAGGAGCACCCAATGGTCCCGTCGCCGTTTGCACTCTTCCTGGAACATCCATTCGTATTTGAGGATGCTTTGGTAGCGTGTCTCGCTGACCCGGTTGTCGAAATCGAAGATGGAAAGTTCGTGGTCGAGGACCGCGTCACTCACATAAACCTTTTTCCGGCGCTGCCAGATCTGGGCGAACAGCTTCCGGTCGGCCGCATCCAGCCAATACTTCGGATCGAAGCCTCCGATCTCCTCCACAAACCGGAGGCGAATCAACACGCCCGACCCAATGGCGGCGGTCTCGAAGGG
>JBEHXD010000703.1:0-2991 GCA_048498875.1 Verrucomicrobiota bacterium | reverse complement strand
GACCAGAATTCGCTGCAGATTTCCCTGTTACTGGATGAGGCGAGTTCGCAGCTGACTACTTCCACCGCCAGACTTAAGATATTAATTCCAATAGGCGTTTGACGTGTAGCATTGCCGGGCGAAAGCGCCGAAATTCGCCGGTCTTCCGAGCCTCGGAAATTCTCTGCGATCTTGATTGGCGAGCGTTTCGACGCTCTTGGGCGCATTGACGCCGCGCATTCTCCGCCGCGCTCCAAGTACTACGGTTGTGGCTGTGAGCGAGCGACTGCTTCTGACCCAAAGCAGACATCTGGACCGGCAAACAGCGTGACGCTCGAATCGATGGATCCCTTCCGGGACTAACACCGCGCATTTCGATTCATACCGTTCTCTGCGCGTGTCCCTTCGACGACGGTGCTGCCAAACCCCAGCCGCGAAAAAATTCCATCCTGTCAAGCCGGAAACGCTGGTTGCCATCCTCGCGCCAGCGCGAGACATCCATTAACGTGGGGGGTCCATTAACGTTGGGGGGAATGACATGGGCCGTTTACTAGCATCGATTGGAACGCTGCTCGTGTTCGGCATTTTGACATCGGGTTCACTGCTGGCCGCGAGCACGACACAACTCGATCTCACTTCCGAACCCAAAGGCATCTTGCCTCAGGCTACGTTGGATAAGCTCTGGGACGCTTACAAGACGGCCAAGGAATGTTTCGCTCACCCGAACTACGACCCTGGCGTGGACCATTCGGTCGCCACACTTCCCATTTCAAGATTTCAAGAGACCGAATGGCACTCTCCCTTCACCTCGATACGTGGCGCCGCGTCCTGCACGGAGACGGCAGGCAGCCTCTACGCCCCCGCCCCCATCCCGAAGGTCACGCTCGACGAAGTGTACGGCAACCGCAACCAGCCGGTCGATGTCGCCGAGGAGTGGTTCCGCCGCTTGACCACCTACATTAGGCTGACCAATGACCCGCTAGCGCGCAAGTTGGTCAAGGATGCCCTACTGGACTGGGCAAAAAACAACAGCCTCGGCGCAGGCATCCGTGTGAGCTGGGGAGCCAAGCCGGTCGACTATCAAATGGTGACCGCCATTATGGCGGTGCTTACCGCCACTGCGGAAGTAGCCGACGATCTCACGCCCGACGACAGAGCCATCATCGGCCCATGGCTGAACGGGCTCGTAAAGGCATCATCCGAGAGTCGCTGGAAGGACCGTGAGGACGATCATGTGTTCCTGTCGGCGTATATGAGGCTGGTGTGGGGGCTTGTCGTTGGCGATGACGCCGCGGTTCAGGATGTCATCTTCACCTATAAACTGGCGATCCACGACATGCGTCCGGACGGTAGTTGGCCCATCGACAGCCAGCGTGGCGTTGCTGGCATTCACTACAATGCCAAGTCCACGGGCGATATCGTCCTCATTGCTGCTGCGCTGAAATCCGCCCGCAACATCGATCTCTTCAGCTACTCGGTAGATGGTCGTTCGGTTCACACCGCCGTCGACTTCGTAGTCCGCTCGATCAAGGACCCGCCTGGGGTCAACAGAGAATACGCGATCTCCTGCCCCAGCGGCGGCGATACCTTAGGGGGCTCGATGGACAACCCCAACCTCTATTTTGTTGATGGCGTGGCTGGGGGGTATCTCTCGGTCTATGCTTCACTGTTTCCTGACCGAGATGCTGCGGCGTTCATCCGGGAGCACTTCGCCGGTTCGACAGCAAATACAGCTAACGAAGATGAACAGGCCGGTGGCGCGCCTGCCTGCGAATATGCGGAAGCGGGCGGCACCGTGAACCTGCCGGCGCTACAGCCGCCGCCGCCGCTCCCGACACTGCCCAAGCCCCAGTATGTCGTGACGAGCCAGGAGGATCTTGAGCATACAACTGATCACTCGAATTTTGTCGACGTAGAGCTGATCTCTGCCATCGCCGGCAACAAGAAGGGGCAGGACAATCTCGACTACAACATCACTGGGGATTTTTCTTATCAGGCGAATACGTTTCTGGATCTGAAGATGGCGCTCAATGATCCACTGGGGAAGACGGTGCCTAAAGCCCTAGCCGCTTGTGGCGCAGAAACGAAGGTCTACGACGATGGCCAGGTACGGGTGATTATCGACTTCGACGTCCAGGGCGACAACTTCGTGGCAAGAAACGCAGCCTGCATCATCAAGGCGCTGCCGGTAAAGCAGGCCTTTCTCGCAAATTTCCTATTTACATCGTTCCGTGACGTTGCCATCGGCATCGTTTCTAGCGACCAGGTCAGCAGCCTGCACAACGACGCCCTCCAGATATTTATGAAGCGCGTGGCCTTCGGAGAGATCAAGATTGGCATGTGAGGACTTGAAAAGTTATGCCTCTGGTATCGTCTCTACCGCGCGGTAGGGAATCACATGAGGCTCGCAGAAGCGATCAGAAACGCCAATGGCAAGAAGGGCATCGCGTTGCGGTTCGCTCCATCGACCACTGACCCAATCCGGCCTCGAACTAGGGCAATCGCGGCCCGCGCATAGGTACGCGCCGGACAAATTAGGGAGATTACGCTATCGCACGGTCATTCTCGCCGCATGGCCCAAACTGACTGGGACGAGCGAGGGCAGCCACGGCTCCTGGGTGGTTTCGACGCTGAAGGCGAGCGCGCGCTCGATCCGCGCCGCCTGGTAGTCGCACGCCTCCTGCTGGAAAGTGGGCGGACTACGTTCTATTCGAACCGTAGCGATTTCATCAGAACGGCAATTCGTAATCAGCTGGCCGGCCACGCGGCCGAGACGAAGAAATCGATCGTTCGCCAGACCTTGGAGCTCGGCGTCCGGCACTATTCCCGCGAGGACCTCGAGAAGGTGAAATCGGCGGGTGAGCGGTTGGAGATCAAGGTCCTCGGCCTCGCCAGTATCGCGGACGACGTGTCACCGTCGTTAGCGTTGGCGACGATCGACTCAATTACTGTCCTCGGCGCTTTTCACGCCAGCAGCCGGGTCAAGGCCGTCTTGGCGGACAGATTGCACTA
>JBEHXD010000702.1:0-3000 GCA_048498875.1 Verrucomicrobiota bacterium | reverse complement strand
CGGGTCGGAATTGGGACCTTTCCTGAAGAAGGATCATCCGCTCCAGAGCAAGAAGCCGGCGTCGAGCCTGACGGAGGAGCAGATTGTCGATCTCACCCATGGGCTGGCGCTTCAGAGCGTCATCCACGCGCTGCTTCAGGAAGTGGGAGAGATCGACAATCTGCTCCTCCGTCAGGCTCGACGCCGGCTTCTTGCTCTGGAGCGGATGATCCTTCTTCAGGAAAGGTCCCAATTCCGACCCGTAGCGATCGTGCAGCACGACGAGCGAGCGGACCAGATTCGGTCCGCTGTTGGTACCAGGCCCAGCCATGTCGATACCGCGCGCCGTCGGCCCGTGGCAATCCACGCACTCCTGGACGTAGACATGTTTTCCGCGATCCGCCGCAGCGGGATCCACGATCTGCTTGTTGTAAGGACCGACCGAATCGCCCGTAGTCCGTTCCGTAGGCACGGCCCCCCCGCGCCCTCCGGCTCCGCGGCCTCCGCGCTGCGCAAAGGCGGGAACAGCAAGGCCAAGCATGGCGCACAGTGCAACGCCCGTAAGTCGTTTCATAGATAGCTTCCTTCCTGGAAAATCCCCGGTTGAAACAGAAAACAATTGTATAACCGAATGTCTATTTATGTGTCCCCATCTAAAGTTGGGGGGGCTACTTCGCGTTCATCGCAAACGCATAAAGAGTATCGCCGCTGCCGACGATCAGATACTGGGTTCCATCCAGTTCCCAGGTGGTGGGCGGGTTGGTCACGCCGTTCGCCAGCCGCGCGTGCCATAGTGGCTCGCCCGTCGCCGCATTCAGCGCCTCAAGCGACCGGTTCGGGGCGCCCGAGAAGATCAGGTTGCCGGCGGTCGTCAACAGCCCCGAATTCGCCCCGCCTTCCCACGTGTGCTTCCATTTGATATTGCCAGTTTTGTAGTCGATTGCTTCGAGGGAACTCACCGTATATCCAGTGCGCTGGTTGCCGCCCCACCCCTGCGGGTTGTCGGTCTTGTCGTAGAGGTAGAACATGCTCCACGACTGGTTTGCGTTTACGTAGAACAATCCCGTCTGAGGACTGAACGATGGCGGAAACCAGTTCGTGCCTCCGCCCGCATCCGGCGTCACCAGCGTTCCGGCGAGCGACGGATTCTTTTCCGGATTCGGAATCGGCTGGCCCTTGTCATTGAAACCGAGCGTCCAGTTCGTGTGGATGAAGCCTTTCGAAACAATGGCCTTCCCGGTCTCGCGATCGAGCACGAAGAAATTCCCGTTGCGCGCGGCCTGCGCCACGAGCTTGCGCGGCTTGCCGTCAATCGGCGCGTCGAACAGGACCGCCGCTTCGGTGCCGTCCCAATCGTGCGTATCGTGCGGAGAGTTCTGGAAGTACCAGGCCATCTTCCCCGTATCGGCATGCAGCGCGATGATGGAGCAGGTATAGAGGTTGTCACCCGGCCGGTTCGCGAATGCAATGACCGGCTGCGGATTGCCGGTGGTGACATAGATTAGCTTCGCTTCCGGATCGTACGTGATCGGCTGCCAGGTCATGCCGCCGCCGTGCAATGCCATATCGGCGTTCGGCCAGGAATCCATGCCGGGATCGCCCTTCTTCTGCGGCACCGTGTAGAAGCGCCACTGCAGCTCGCCGGTTTCCGGATCGTGCGCTTCGAGGTAACCGCCCACGTCGGAATCGTCGCCGCTGATGCCCGCGATGACGTGATTCCCCACCACGGTCGGAGCCACCGAGGCGAAATAAAACTGATCGAGATCGCAGATCGGCTTCGACCATTTGAGCTTTCCGTCTGTTTTATCGATCGAGAGCAGATGGCAATCGCCGGTCTCCATATAAACGAAGTTGCCGAACATGGCGAGGCCTTTGTTGCCGTTGTGGCGGCCGCCGCTCGACGCCCAGACATAGTGCCACAGCTCGCGACCCGTGCGCGCGTCGACGGCCCAGGCGTTGTCTTCCGTGCTGAGGTAAATCGTGCCGTCCTCCATGAGCGGCGTGCTGCGGATGTTGCTGCTCGTCCCACCGCTGGCGTTGAGCTTCCACGTCCAGGCAAGACTGCGAGATTTCACATTTTTGTCGTTGCTCTTCGCCGCCGGACTGAACCGCCGACCCGAAAAATCGCCGTTGTAAGTCGGCCATGAATCCGTCGGCGATTGCAGCTGTAGAAGCTTCGCCGGATCGACACCGAGATCTGTGAAGGCTGGCAAGACAAAAGCGGCCGCAAGCCCGCAGGCGAGGACACAAGCGATACGTTTCATTTCAAAGTATTGAGGTACGCAACAACGTCGTGAATGTCCTTGTCGGTGTACTGGTCGAGCAGAGCGACGTGCGCCGCGTAAGGATCATGTTTTTCTACTGTGACTCCCGGTGTGCGGGTGAAGGAACGGTATTGGCCGTCTGAATCGCGCAGAGAAACGGAGAAGTCGTCCATCTCTTCCAGCACTCCAGAGATATGTTCGCCCGCTGGTGTTGTCACGGTAACGGTAACATTCTGCTTTTTCGCACCAGCGCTGCGCCGACCGAACGCTACGGTCTGTGGGAAAACCACCTTGAGTTGGAGAGCGGGAGGATCATATTTCGAACCGATACCGGCCAGATCGCCTGTCGGCGAGTGGCATGAATTGCACTTGCCGGCACCGTTGAAAAAAGCTTTTCCCTCTTTGGCATCACCAGTTAAGATATTCAACACCTTATTGTATGGACCGGTGCGAAGCGTATCACCGACCTTCTGATGAAGGAAATGAGAGAGATCTTCGATCTGGTCCGCAGTGAGCGACGCATAAGCAGCACCACTCTGGCTGGGATGGCCCTTCGTTAGGAACGGACCGATCTTGTTGCCATAACGATCTTCGAGAACCACGAGAGAGCGAACGATATCGGAACCGAGCCGGCCTCCTCGCGCTTTCGGACCGTGGCAGGTGATGCACTCTGCCGTATAGATGACCCGTCCGCGATTGGCCGCATCTTCGTCCACCACTTGTTTGTCGTTTGCTCCCGCCTGCGCGAGAAGTCCGC
>JBEHXD010000701.1:0-3014 GCA_048498875.1 Verrucomicrobiota bacterium | reverse complement strand
GACGGGCGGCCGCCCGCCCCTGCCTTCCACTGGCCAAGATCACTTCACTAGCACGTTCCGCGATCTTGGCCAGTGGTCCTACAAGGTCGCGTTCCACCTAGTCGGCGCTCGTGTTCGCCGAGGGTTTCGTGGCGAGAAAGGCGTGCAGCTGTTCCGCGAATTTGGGACCAAATCCGGGAACCTTCGAGATTTCCTCCACTGAGGCCGCACGCAATTTCTCGAGCGAACCGAAATGTCCCATCAGCGCGGCGCGGCGCACGCGGCCAAGGCCGCCGAAATCGTCGAGGACGCTTTCCTTGATTTTTCGCGAACGCAGGTCCGCGTTGTAAGTGTTGGCGAAACGGTGCGCCTCGTCGCGCAGCCGCTGGAGCAGATTGAGCGCGGGATGATTGAGCGGCAAATTGAGCGGCGGACGCTCGTCCGGAAAAATGATTGTCTCCATTTTCTTCGCGAGGCCGATCATCGGCGGAGGCGCGACGTCGATGGCGACAAAGGCCTTGAGTGCGGCGGCAATCTGGCCGCGGCCACCGTCGATCACGACCAGATCGGGGAAAGGCTTTTGTTCCTCGCTCAAGCGGCGATAGCGACGGCCCACCACCTCTTCCATGGCGCGAAAATCATCGTTGCCCACGAAACTCTTGATCGAAAACCGCCGGTAATTGTTTTTGTCCGGCCGGCCGTTGGTGAAATGAACCATCGATGCGACAACGAATGTGCCGGAGATATGGGAAATATCGAAACACTCGAGATGCACCGGCAGGGTCGGCAAATTCAAGGCTGTCTGCAGGGCGGCCAGGGCGGTTTGGTCGGGCTGGAGCTGCACCACCTCGCGGCTGAACTTGCGCGTGGGCGAAAGCGTGCGTTCGAGTGCGAGCACGATGTCGCGGAGTTCGGCCGCCTTTTCAAATTCCTGTTTGCCGGCGCGAATCATCATTTCGGTGCGCAGCGACGCCAGCCACTCGCGACTTTTTCCATCGAGGAATTCGGCAGCATGGAGGACGCGTTCGCGGTACTCCGCAGTCGTTACCGTATTTGGCCAGCCGTAAAGTTCCGAGCGCACATCGTCATATAAACGCCAGGTGTCGTCCGAGATTTTTTTTGGCGACGCATCGCCCAGCAGCACGCCGAATTTGGCGCGCATCGTCGCCAAGGTTTTTCGCAAAAGGGCCGAATGCGCGAAGGGACCAAAGTAGCGGGATTTGGCGTCCTTTTTGAAACGCGTGAGCACGAAACGCGGCAGCTCGACTTCGAGATCGAGACGGACCAGGAGAAAGCGTTTATCGTCGGTGAAGTCGGTGTTGTACTTCGGCCGCCACTGCTTGATCAGCTTTCCTTCCAAAAGCAGGGCCTCGGTTTCGGACTTCACCTCCAGAATTTCGAGGTCAGCGATCATCTCGATCAGCGTGCGGATCTTGGGCTGGCTGCGCAAAGCCCGGTCGCGTCCGGCTTGGAAATAAGAAGATACCCGTTTTTTAAGGCTCTTGGCCTTGCCAACATAGATGATCCGGCCGAGCCGGTCTTTCATCAGGTACACGCCGGGACCGTCCGGCAGGGCGCGGACTTTTTCCTTGAGGGAATCGGAATGGCGGGGATCGGGCATTCTTGGTGGTTAAGTTCATTGCCGCATGCGGCAATGAGGCTCCCTGCTGGATTGTCCAGATGGGACCGGGTCGCAACTCCAGAAAGCGCGTCATGCATCCGCAGGCGGCTGGCATTTTGAAAAAAACCGGATAGGTTTTCGCGTCACACACGCACTGCATGGCCAACACCGAACCGTCAAATTCACGGGGCGCCCCGCCCCGTTACGAGTTGCTCACCTTGGGCGATGAACTGCTGCTGGGTCTGACGGCGAACGGACATCTCACCTGGATCGGGGCCGAATTGGGGCGACGCGGGGTGTTGCTGGCGCGCAACGTCACGATCACCGACGAGGCGCCGGCCATTGCCGAACAGTTTCGCGAGAGCTGGGCGAAGTCGGATGTGATCATCACGACCGGCGGGCTCGGACCGACGTGCGATGATCGCACGCGCGAAGTTCTGGCGGATGCGCTCGGGCAGAAATTGATTTTCGATCCGGCGATCGAGCAGGCGATCACGGAACGGTTCGCCCGCTTCAACCGGAAGCCGACCGCGAATAATTTAAAGCAGGCCTATAAATTCGAGCGCAGCGAAGTTTTGCCCAATGCCAACGGCACGGCGCCGGGATTGTGGGTGCAGCAGGACGGGAAGGTGCTCATCATGTTGCCCGGACCACCCAACGAATTGCGTCCGATGTTCAAGGAGCAGGTGATTCCGCGGCTGGCGGCGTTGGGACTATTGGCCGAGAGCGAAGCTTACATCCAGATCCGTACCGCAGGGATTGGTGAATCGGCGCTCGAGACGAAATTTCAACCGTTGTTTGATCGCTATCCGGAGCTCGGCATCGCGTTCTGTGCGCATCTTGGCCAGGTGGACTGCCGGATCAGTTCGCCGGATGGACGCTATTCGATGGAGGTGCTGCGGGCGCTGGCGAATGAATGCGCGACCGTGCTGGACGAGGATTTTGTCTGTTTTGGCCACGATACCATGGTGAAAGTCGTGGCGGACGAACTTCGCAGCCAGGGCCGCACGCTCGCCGTCGCGGAATCCTGCACGGGCGGTTTGCTGGCGAATTCGTTTACCGACGTGTGCGGCGCTTCGAAATTTTTCCAGGGCGGCATCGTTTCCTACAGCAATGATTCCAAGATGCTCCTGCTCGATTGTCCGGAGTGTCTGCTGTCGCAGCATGGAGCGGTGAGCGCGGAATGTGCGGTGGCGATGGCCTGCGGGGTGGCGGAGCAACTCGGGGCCGATTTTGGCGTGGCGATCACGGGCTTTGCCGGACCGACCGGAGGTATCGGCGAAAATCCCATCGGAACCATTTACATCGGAATGCACGCGCCGGGCGGAGATTGGTCGAAAAAACTCACTTATCCCGGCCCCCGCTGCGCGGTAAAGGAACGTGCGGTCACGGCCGCGATCGACTGGCTGCGTCG
>JBEHXD010000700.1:0-3020 GCA_048498875.1 Verrucomicrobiota bacterium | reverse complement strand
GTTCGATCCGTTCTTCACCACCAAGCCGGTCGGCAAGGGCACCGGCCTGGGACTGAGCACCATCCTGGGCTATGTCGTGCAATCGCATGGCGTGGCCCGTATCGACAGCCAACTGGGTCGCGGCACCACCATCCACATCGTGCTGCCGCGCACGCCTGAAGCAACAACTTCCGAGGTCGTCTGATGCTTTCTTCCGACTCCCATGCGCCGCACGTCCTGCTCGTCGAAGACGAGGCCTTCCTGCGCGAGCTGGTCATGGAAAGCCTGCAGGACGCGGGGTTCAGCGTGGTCGAGGCGAGCGACGGCAACAGCGGCACGTTTCAGAATCTTTTCCCCTCCAATCACGGACTGTATGGCGCATTCGATCTGACCGGCCTGCAGAATGCGCGCGATCTGCGCCTTTCCTTCACGGTAAAACCGCAACCGAAGCTCACGCTCAGTCTCGAAGCCAATCTGCAGAGCCTGGATACGGCGGACGATTTCTGGTATAACGCCGCCGGTGCGCCCCGCAATTTTACCGGCGCCGCCGTCGCTTCCGGTCGGGGTTATCGCATCAATCCTTCCTACAGCAAATCGCTCGGAACGGAAATCGACGCTCTTGCCAGCTTTGCGGTCACGCCCGGAGCACTGCTCGAAGCCGGGGTCAGCCACTATTTCCGTGGCGACTACGTGAAGCAATCCCTCTCTGCCGTCGGTTCGAAGAACGCCAGCTACGTTTATCTTCAGCTTACGCTGAATCTCTGACCAAGGTTCGCCGGCTTATTTGCCTCCGTACCAGACACCGCGCCGCCAGTTGTGGCGGCGCAGGCGAAGGAGCAAATCGTCGGGTAGGGCCGGGAGATCGCTTACCCCGCAATTGGCGTCGGCTTGAGCGACGTTGCGAATGCCGGGGATTACGGTCGAGACCGCCGGGTGGGCGAGCACGAATTTCAACGCGGTTTGTGCCAGGGAATAACCCGTGCCGGCAATATCTTTGCGCACTTCCTCCGTGTGGGCAATCGCGCGGCCCAGCCGGTCGCCCTCGAAATATTTGGCCCGAAAATCGTCCGGAGCAAACGTGGTCGCCGGCGTGAACTTGCCGGTCAGCGCACCTTCATCGAAGGCTACGCGAACGATCACGCTCACGCCGCATTCCCTGGCGACATCGAGCAATTCGGCGGCGGGTTCCTGATCGAACAGATTGTAGATCACCTGCACCGAATCGATCCACCCGCCCCGCATCAGATCGATCACGCAATTTTGATCCTGTTCAGGGGTGGAGACACCGATCAGGCCGATCAGGCCTTCGCGTTGCAGCTGGCGAAGCAGCTTGAACGGGGTGGGATTTCGATTCCATGCGCGGGTCCAGGTGTGCAGTTGGAGAAGATTGAGCTTTTGCACGCCGAGATTGCGCAAGCGTTCGGTGACGCTTTCCCGTACGTACTTCTCGCCATAGCGTTCGTCTGCTTTGCAATAAGGCGAGGGAGGCCAGATGCCGTCAGCAGGCGGGGTTTTGGTGGCGACGAAAATCGACTCCTTCTTTCCCGCTGCGCGTCGTGAGCGCAACACCTCACCGATGATCCGTTCGCTCCGGCCATCGCCGTAGCCTGCGGCGGTATCGATGAAATTTACTCCCAGATCGAGGGCCCGGTGGAGTGCGGCGACGGAATCGGTGTCGGCCTGTGTGCCCCACGATCCGCCGATGGCCCAGGCACCGAAGCCAATTTCAGAACAGGAGAAGGGATGTTTTCCGAAGGAGCGATAGTTCATGATGGGGAGAATGACGCTGAAGGATGGACAAAGTTTGAAAAAAGTTTTCGTCCGTCACCACCTGATTTTAGGTGCTTACCTTTCTTTAGGTGGTTCGGGCGGTGTGCAAATTGGATTTCGCCAACCTATGATTCTCATGAAAACCCACGAAGGTGTTCCCTTGGCCGAAGTGGGCGCGTTTGTGCAAAAATGCCTGGAGGAAGGAGCGATTGCGATCGTTGTCACTCGCAATCCGGATGGCCGTACCTGCACGGTGAGCGTGCAAAACGACTGAGGCCATTTCGTCTGCGCAAGGAGTGGCGCGGTGTCAGGCAACAAGAGGCGCGGGCGGTTGCCTTTCCGCATGCCGTTCAGCTTGGCCACGCTGACCCCGGTGGTCCAAAGTGCGTGCCGGCGGGAAAGAAGAGATGGAACGCCTTTGCCAGCAATTCGAGCAGTTCGTCCGGGTTTTCGATATCTCGCTGTTCGAGAATTTCGGAGCCACGGCGGTGGGTAAATTCGCGATTGTTGAGAGTGAAGCGCGTTCCGTTCGGACCTGCACGGGCGACCATCATATTCTGGCGGAATTTGGAATTCGGATTGGTGCTCGTCCACCAGTTGCCCACTTCGCGATCGATGGGGGGCATTTCCTCGCCGGTAAACTCGTACACGTCGTGCCATTCCCGGCCGATCCGCATTTGGTGAAAAAAGCGCTCATTTTCCCGGATGATCCGGCGCATCTCGTGCGGCGTGGTTTGTTCGGTGTCGCATTGGAAGCGGATTGCCGAAGTGAGCGACGCTCCGCCGACCCCCACGTCGGTAAGCCAGGTTTCCCCGCCGATTCGAAGACGAACAAAAAGATGGGTGCGTGGTGGAATGAAGTCGCGTGGGCGCTGCCACCGGACGCGACCGCTCAGCGGTGCGGCGTCGAAGCCGAGGGACTGCAAGACCAGAAGCAGCAGATGATTTTGCTCGAAGCAATAACCGCCACGTTTTTCGTGCACGAGCTTTCGCTCCACGGCCTGCGGCTCGACGGCAATGGTTCGCCCGAGCAGAATATCGAGATTTTCAAAGGGAATCGCCATCGCGTGGTGGGCGGTAATGGCATGCACGGTTTCGGGTGTGACCGTGCGGGGACCGGAATAACCGATGCGGGCGAAATAGGCGTCGAGATTGATAGGGTGCGGAGCCGACATGCCTGCGAAGCCAATGCATTTATTGAAGAAGTGCCACCATCAGTGTGCTGATCGGCCGTTTTGCGGGGGAACTGTGATGACTGATCCGTCGGAGCG
>JBEHXD010000699.1:0-3022 GCA_048498875.1 Verrucomicrobiota bacterium | reverse complement strand
GGGTCGCGCTTGGCCCCGGTGAGGCCGTGCGGGTAGCCCTCGGCATCATAGGTGAGGTCGCGCGGGTCGGTGTGCGTTTCGAGTACATGCTGCCACGCATTGACGAGGAATCCGCAAGTACCGGCCGCTGGATCGACGATGCGATCCCGTGGACGCGGATCGACAATCCGTACAATCATCCGGATGATGTGCCGGGGCGTGCGGAACTGGCCATTGGTGCCGGCCGTGTTGAGCTTGCTGAGGAGATATTCGTAGAGGTCCCCCTGTACGTCCTGGCTCTGGCCAGAGACCTGCATGGCATCAATGGCTTTGCACGCCTCGACGAGAAGGGCCGGCTTGTTGATCTTAAATTCGGCGTTCTCCATCTGCGCCGCGAAGGAGCCGCCGTCGCCGCCAAGGGTCTTCACCCACGGAAAGACCACTTCTTTCACATGCTTCAGAATATCGACGCCGCTAAGGGCGGACCAGTGCGACCAGCGAAGCTGCTCGCCAGCCGAACCGGCGGGGAAGATGGACTTGTGCTTCACGCCCCGGCGCTGGGATTGGCGAATCGCGGCGTCTTCCATCTCATCGAGTCGCTTCAAGAAAAGGAGAAACGAGAGCTGCTCGATAGCGTCGAGAGGATTGGAAAGGCCGCCAGACCAGAGCTTGTCCCAGAGGGCATCGATTTGGGCGCGGAGGGCGGTATCGGTAAGCATGGGGGCAAGAATTCAAGATAAACGCCGACGCCGTGGCCAGAGTTTATGCAGCGCAGCGGCTTCCGAAGGTGAAATCTCACAGGCGGTAGTCGGGCCTACGGTCTTTGTTATCCCCGCACTCCCTAGGAGCTTCTGAAATTCGGCCCACTTCACGCTCCTCAGTCCTTCCTCCAAGTTCGGATCGAAGTAAAAACGGGTCCAGTGTCCGTTTGCTTGGCGGCAGAGGATCGCGGTTGGAGGCGACACCTCGTAGGGTGTTTTCATGTTCTTTCTCCGGCTGATGCAAACCAGCTGATTGCCTTCGCGGGCGAGAGTTCTGAATCGGCCTGTCCCGGTCCAGCGCAGCCACGTTGGTTCAGCCTTGGGGAAATCCTTTCGAATCGTGGCTTCCGCCTGCACCACGGCTCGCTTCTCGCCGGGGAATGCGGTGTCGTCGAGGTCTGGGGCCGAAATGATCCAAGCTCTGTTTCCGTTCGCCAACAGTGTTTTGCCACGACGCCCGCCGCCGCGCCAAACGGGCCGCTTCACCTTGATTTTCTTCAAACGCTGCAGGCGGTCACCGGTCAGCAGTTCGGCCATCTCGCTCAATTGATGAAGGTAGGAACGCAGCTGCGCGACGACGACGGGCGAGTCGGTCAGAAGCCCGGCTTCGTGCAATCCAGTGGACGATCGAGAAGCGTTGGCCGAGCCAATGAGCGCGGCCTGGTCGAGCAACACAACCTTCGCGTGGAGGTACGGCTTGCTGTAGAGTCGGACACCTCTTTTATGCAACCGCCAGAGCATGCGAGCCGACGTTTGACCCAACCTTATGGCGCCATCCGTGGCATCCACGATGAGTAGGTCGTTCTTTCGAAAATTCAGATTTTCAGATGAAGAAAAGTAAGCAATCGCCGCTTGAGTCTGCTGGGCTCCCTTCGACCGACGCCGTACTTCCTCCCAGAGATCATCGGCGAGTAAACGTTCCATGGTCAGGCTGCGAGCGAGGCGGCAAGTTTAAGGATGGCACCGACCTCCGCTGGTGAAAAATAACGCTCGACCGCGTTGTCGCCAAACACAGTCAGCGGCGGATCGTAGAGGTCAGCTTCTGTCAGCGCGTGCTTTCTGGCAAAAACCTCCTGCACCGCGCGTAGGAACCGGATTTGGTCGGCGTTGTAATGCTGCGCCGCGATGTGACGCTCGAAAGCGCGGCTGACGATTTGCGCGTAGTCGGGAATAGCGTCGAGCGAGAGGATATGGCGCAGAAACGAGAGAAAGCTATCGACCTTGAGACCGTACGCCTTGCGGATGTTGGCGCTGTTGAGTTCCAACTCGGCACCGCCGAGTTCGCGATGAAGCGTGCGCTCCAAGTCGATCAACTGGACTTCGCTGACTTCGCGACCTTGGCGGAGGGCTTCGAGCGTCGGGTGTTTCTCTACTATCGCGAGGATCCGGCCTTCGACTTTTTTGCGATATTCATCGACGTAAATCTGCCGGCCACCCTCGCCAAGCGAAATATAGCCGCGCGTCTCGATGAAGTCCGGTAAGTCAATCGTGAGGAAGGCGCTCGGCCGGTTACGACGAAAGCGCATTTGGGGCGCGAGGTCCTTCACGAGTTGGGTGAGCTGTGCGGGCGTGGCCGTGGCGAGGTCTTTCGAGAGGGCAAGCCGCGCGCCGGGCTGGGTGGCGAGGCGTTCGGCGATGTCGGGCAGCAGACTAACGTCCTCCGAAATCGACTGGAGCAAGGCCGGCGTCGGGCTGCCGCGCAGGATTTGGAGTTTCAGTCGCTCGACTTTGCTGGTGAACGATTCAGCAGCGACATCGACATTGGCAGCGAAGCGTAGCAGCGGACCGACTTTGAGGCGGAGAAACTCAAGTTTTGCCGACGTGAGTAACTGCCAGAACGAGTCGTCCCACGCCGATTCGATTTCGCCCCAGACTTTGCGTACCGGGAAGGAGTCCGGTGGGATGCGCTTCAGCATCCCGCGAAGATCGGCCATGGCTTGGGTCGCGACAGCGGTCGTCTGGTCAGGGAGCTGACTTTCAAGCAGCTTGAGCCGCGTGTTGAAGATCGTAACCAACACCGGCACCTCCACGGGGACGCTATCGTCCGCCTGCTTATTAAAATCGTTTTGCCAGAAATCGATGATCTTGAACTCGGTTTTCTTTCCATCGGGCAGGCGATCATGGTAGCGGCAGGCGGCGTGATTGCGGGTGCCGCGGCCAACCATCTGCCAGAGTTTGATGCGCGATTGCACCGGCTTCATGAAGACGAGATTGACGACCTCGGGCACGTCGATGCCGGTGTCGAGCATATCGACCGAGATAGCGAAGCGCGGCTGATCGTT
>JBEHXD010000698.1:0-3028 GCA_048498875.1 Verrucomicrobiota bacterium | reverse complement strand
CCGGCGCGCGTCCGCATCGAAGGATCCGAGAGTGAGGTCGCGGCGCACGATCATTTCGGGGTTCCGGCGGCGATGAGTTGTTCCATCACGAGCACCGGAAGCGAGCCGCTCGTGTTTCTGGATGCCCTGATATTGCCGCTGCCGGGCGCCGCCCATCGGAATTCCCTCCATTGAAATCGAAGACCATCCTGTTGGCTTCCCTCGTGCTGGGCGTGGCATACGGTCCACCCCTGTTCGCAGGGCAGCACAATGCACCGGCAAAGCCGCCTTCCTGTCCTGCAGAGGCGCGGCAGCAAGGCGGGCTTGTGAAGGCTTCCGATTATTGGCGTGCCGCGGAGAAGCATTTCGATTCGGCCGAGTTTGCCCAAGCAATTGCCTGCCTGGCGCGTTTCCGGCCCGCGCCGAACGATCCGCGGGGCGAGGCGGCCTATCTCCACTTGCGGGGGGCGAGCAAGTTGATGCTCGGCGAAGTGAACCCCGCGCAGAATGACTTGGAGCGCGCGCTCCAACTGGATGGTGCGGTACCGGGTTACTATCTGGACCTGGTTCTGGCTTGTTTGAAGGCCGGAAATGCGGCGCGCGCCGAAGAGATTTCGTCCTTGGCCAAGCAGCGTCTGCCCGACGACATCAAGCTGCAAGTTCAGATCGCCTCTCTCACCAACCCGGTTCTTGCCGTTTCCGCCGGCTGGCGTCTTCACGGCGACGGAGTGATCGGGTGTCCGTGCAAAGTGCCCTGCCCCTGCCGCTCGAATGCGCCTCCTACGGCGGACCACTGTGAGGCGCTCGGCGTGATGCAAATCGACTCCGGGCATTGGGGCAACACTGCGCTCAAGGATCTGCGCTTTGCGATACCCGGTTGTATGAGCCATCCGTACCGGTTGTTGCCGGTTCTCTATGTAGATTCGAGCGCTTCGTCAGCAGAGCTGGAGGCTCTTAAGCAGATTCTGTATGATTTCAACGACCAGCACTCGTTGTCCTTCGTGAAAATAAAGCGGGTGCCGATCTCTTTCCAAAGACAGGGCGTCGTGCTGGATGCAGGTAGCCCTGGGCTTTTTCGGTTGAAAGTGGAACTGCCGCCGGTTAACGCTCCGATTGCCGCTCTTGACTATTTCTCAAATACGATTGAATACGCGAAGAATCTGTTGTATTGGTTCAAAGATCCCGAATTGGGCCTAGCCGCCAAGTGGGACTATTCCGGCAACCAAGCCAATTATCGGGTCATCTCCATCAGCTCGGAAGATTACCATCAAAAGCGGATGCTGATCCAATGGGCTGACGAGTCCGGCGGTTTCAATGCGCCTCAGTTGCGTCTCATCCGTGAGATGCACCTGCCGGTTGCCGACACACGCTGAAATGTCTCTGGTCAGGAAGCCGCGAGGAATCCGGAAAATCAGTCGCCGTCGGCTACTGGTTTTGATCGGACTGTCTGAGTTTCGCGCGCGCCTCAAGGCAGAGGGCAAGGGCGATCAGTTCATCCGCCTCATGGACTCCGATCTTGTGCTCGAAACCCGGCTTGAAACTCTCGGAAGAAACTGGATCACGGCGAATGAGGACTTCTTCCTGCTTTCGCGTGCCCTGGTGAACGTCTCCGAAGAAGAACGCTTGCACTGGCAGCTATCAATCGGTGGCGAGGTGGAGCACGCTATTGACCTCAGCATCGAGGAGTTGAGGAATCCAAAAGTATTTCCGCGAGTGGACGTCTACGCGTGCATTCAGTGCGCCGGATACGGGCGGCGCTTTTTTGAGCCGGCCTTCAAGGTTGCGCCTTGGGGCGTGGGTGCCATCGGCAACGCCCATTGGAGAGGCGTCCGTTTGGCGGATGTGCTCGAGCGAGCGCGCCTTCGGCCGTCGGCGAAACACATTGCCTTTGCCGGCAGGGACGTCACGGCTGTGAATCCGCCCTACATCAAATCCATACCGCTTGAGAAGGCAATGCTGCCAGAGACGCTGCTGGCGTTGGAGATGAACGGCGTCGAACTACCCGTGGCGCATGGCGGTCCTCTGAGGATGCTGGTGTCGGGATGGGCGGGAACGTACAGCGTGAAATGGCTGCAACGAATCGAAGGGCGTGCCGAGCCCTGGAACGGATATTGGATGAGCGTCGCTTATCAGCTCCCGCCCGCGACGGCGGAGTTGGGTTCTCCAACAGCGGCCGCTCCGACCGCCCCCATCACGGCAGTGATGGTGAATTCGATGATTACCAAACCGCTCCACGGAGACCAGATACCGGCGAAACGCTCGATTATCGAAGGATTCGCGTGGTCGGGCATCGCGCCGGTAAACCGCGTGGAAATCTCCACAAACGGCGGCAAGAGCTGGCGGGCTGCCACGCTGAGTTCACCCAACTACAGATTTGCGTGGAGACGCTGGCAGGCAAGTTGGACGCCCTCGCCGGGGGTCCATCACATAATTGCTCGAGCGCGCGACCGTTCGGGAGCGACACAGCCACTCGAACGCACGAAGTGGAACCCGGGCGGCTACGAATGGCGGACGGCGCCGTCCATCTCCGTTACCGCAGTGTGAGATTACTAGCCTCGCGAGAAATTAACAGTAGGCCGCTGCGCACCGAGCCCGCGCCTGCTCAGATGTTCTCAGATATCCAGACGATTTGTTTCCCTCCGGACCGGTCAGGAAGTACTCGGCGCGACCGCCAGCTTTCATGTTATGACCCGCGAAGGCGGCGGACGCACTCACTTTGCTTTGTTGTCTGTGGGTTGACCCGAGAGCACGAACCCAGCCCAGTAGAAAGGGTCGTTCCACGCGGGTTTGAACTGGCGCACGTGTTTCTGCGCCTCGAAGAAGGCTTGTTCCACAGACAGTTTTTGGCCCAGCCACCTGGCATAGAAGTCGTTCACGAACTCCATCGTGGCAGTCCGGTCAATATTCCACAGAGCGAGAATCTGCGCGCCGGATCGTGAGCTTTCGGCGGGGCTGCGGTCGACCGAATAGCACAGGGTTGACGCAAGGCCCGGGCGACACGCAAGGGAGGTTACTGGAACTTCTGGAGTCTTGCTTTCTCTTCGGACAG
>JBEHXD010000697.1:0-3032 GCA_048498875.1 Verrucomicrobiota bacterium | reverse complement strand
CGGCCCGCTCTCTGCGCTGCCAGCCGGGCCGCCATCCGCTAGCCCACTTCCCGCGCCGCCCGCCTGGCCGCCATCTGCGCCGCCTGCGAGTCGGCTCTCTGTGCTGCCTGCGAGTCGGCTGTCTGTGCCGGTTGCCGGCCGGGTCTCTGCGCTGCCTGCCGGGCCGCCTGAAGGTACCCATCGGAACTGAAGGGTGGGTGGCGCGCTTGCCGCGCCACGGGGAGAAGTTGCGAGACAAGCTCGCAACCTACACGCTGCATTCGGACTCACTCCGCCGGCACCAGGCGCACGATTCTGCCCGATTGCCCGCGCAACTGCTCGATGGCGATATAGATCAGCCCGTCCGGTCCGGTTTTAATGTCCCGGATACGGCCGAGGTTTCTGAACAGTTCTTCCTCATGGATGATTTTCCTGCCATCCACTTCGAATCGGATAAACCGCTGTTGGGCCAGTGAGCCGAGCAGCAGATTGTTTTTCCACTGCGGGAAGCGGTCGCCGGTGTAGAATGCAATCTGGCTCGTGGCGATTGACGGCGTCCAGTGCAGGATGGGCTGTTCCATTCCGTCCATCGCGGTTTTATCGGAAATCGGGCTGCCATCGTAGTTGATGCCATACGTGATCACGGGCCAGCCGTAGTTTTTGCCGGGTTCGATGTAGTTGAGTTCGTCTCCGCCTCGCGGGCCATGCTCGGTCTCCCATAGCGCGTGCGTGCGCGGGTCGAATGCCAGACCTTGCGGGTTGCGATGACCGTAACTCCAAACCGAAGGAAAGGCCCCGGGTGTTTGCGCGTAGGGATTGTCCGCGGGAATTTTTCCATCGGGCAACATCCGGTGGATCTTGCCGTAGGGCGTGGCGAGTTTTTGGGCGTCGTCACGCAGCCCCCGGTCTCCGATGCTGACGTAAAGTTTGTCGTCGAGAAATTCCATCCGGCAGCCGAAGCCGACGTAACCGTGCGGATAGTTTTCCACGGGAATGGAGAAGATCGTTTCAACGTGCGTAAACTGATTGCCCGATAGTTTGCCGCGAACGATTTTCGTCATGGCGGTGTCGCCCGGACCGGGATCGCTGAACGACAGGTAAATCCAGCCCGTCTGCGCATAGTGGGGATCGAGGGCGAGGGACATCATACCGCCTTCGCCCGACTCGATGGTGGCGGGAACTCCGCCGATCGGGGTCTCGATCAGCCGGCCGTTTTCAATCAAACGAAGCTGACCCTTGCGCTCGGTGAGAAGGATTCGTCCGTCGGGGAGAAAGACAAACGACCACGGGACTTGCAGGCCCTGGTCCACGATCGTTTCGATGCGGTAGGAGTGGCGTTCGCTTTTCCGCACCTCATGTGAATCGATGGGGTCATTGGTTTCCGGCGTGATCGTTTTTGCCGACCTTTCGTGCAAAAACACCACCAGGGCTTGAATGTCGCTTGCGGCCAGTGTTTGACCGAATGCCGGCATTCCGGTGCCGGGATATCCCTCGCGAATACTGCGGGTCAGGCTGAGGTCGTCCGTCCCGTGCTTAAAATCTCCATCCTGCAGTCGGGGCGCCTTGCCGCCATCGTGACAGTTCGAGCAAAGCTGCTGAAAGAGCGCATTGGGATCCTTGATCGCTTCTGCGGCGTCCGCCGCCGCAAATCCGGCGATGGAGGCAAAAATAAAAATCAGTTCCCGGCAAACTCTTCTCGGCATCAGGCGTTGACCCACAACGTCGACCACGGGTTCCCGTTTGCCCGCGAAACACACGAAATGACGCGAAAGAAAATTCATTGCGAACGACGTTCGCGGGTAGGGGCCGATGCCCTCATCGGCCTTGGCCACGCTCGAGGAATGGGTTCCCAACCACGGTAACTTTTCGAACGCGCCAACTCTTATTCGTGAAATTCGCCTGATGTCAGGCTTCTCGCTGCGCTCGGAACGCGGGCACCCAAACAGGCCGATGAGGGCATCGGCCCCTACCACGAACCAGCGAACTTACGTTCGCTGCTACATTTGTTCCTATTTCGTGTCCTTTCGTGTGTTTCGTGGGCCCAATCCGGTTTGCACCGAAACCTCGCTCCTGATTGTTTCGTCTTTCCCATACCCCATGAAACATTTTCTCCACACCTTTGGCCTCGCGTGTTTGGTTGCTTTTGCGGTGACCGGCTTTTCGGCCGCGCTGCCGCCGGCACCGGTTTATGAACTTCGGGTCTATACGGCTCACGAGGGAAAAATGCCCGAGTTGCTCGCGCGGTTTCGCGACCACACCTGCAAGCTATTCGAACGTCATGGCATGGTGAACCTGGGCTACTGGACTCCCCTCGATGCGAAGGACGGCAACAAGCTCTATTACGTGCTGCAACACCGCAGCCGCGACGCAGCCAAGGAGTCTTGGAAAGCCTTTGGTGACGATCCCGAGTGGCAAACCGTGAAGAAGGCCAGTGAAGCCAGGGGCCCACTGGTGGATTCCGTCGAATCGACCTTTCTTGCGCTGACCGATTATTCCCCGACCCCTGGACCTCTCGCCCAAAAGCCCCACGTGTTCGAACTGCGCGTTTATACCACGAACGAAGGAAAACTTGAGGCCCTGGACAAGCGTTTCCGGGAACACACCATGGACATTTTCCGCCGTCATGGCTTTACCAATCTGCCTTATTGGCATCCGCTGGACGCGGACAAAGGCGCAGGAAAAACCCTGGTTTATCTGCTCGCCTTTGACAGCCGTGAGGCCGCGACCAAATCCTGGGCTGAATTCCAAGCTGATCCCGAGTGGATCAAGGTTCGCACCGCTTCGGAAGAGAACGGCAAGATTCTCGCCCACGCACCGGTTTCCGTTTTTCTTACACCCACGGATTTTTCCGCGATGAAGTGAGATCGCCCTCCGTGTGTGGGCGGGTGCCCTCACCCCGCAGGGAATTGACGCAGGGAAAACCAATGGGATGTGGCCGCCCTGCGCCCTGTAGGTGGTGCGCAAGCGCTCTCTTCTTTGAGCGGGAACTGGTCGGTGAGCGTGTCGCAGGCGCTGACGGCGTAGCTGCGGACATCTTTGCCCGGCTGGAAGAT
>JBEHXD010000696.1:0-3032 GCA_048498875.1 Verrucomicrobiota bacterium | reverse complement strand
TCGACGAGTTCGTCCTCGTCCTTCGGCTGCATCACGATCGCATTCGGCACGCAGCGCAAATAGGACAAATCGAACAGGCCGTGGTGCGTGGGGCCGTCGTTCGGCGAAAGCCCGGCCCGGTCCATGCAGAAGGTGACGGGCAGATTTTGCAGACAGACGTCGTGGATGATCTGGTCGTAGGCGCGTTGCAGGAAGGTGGAATAAATCGCGCACACCGGACGAAATCCCTTCGTTGCAAGTCCTGCGGCGAAAAGCACTGCATGCTCCTCGGCGATGCCTACGTCGAAAAACTGCGCAGGAACTTCTTTGGCCAGCAGCGACAAGCCGGTGCCGGAAGGCATCGCACCGGTGATGCCGAGCACCTTGGGATTTTCCCGGGCGAAACGGGTGAGCGCGGCGCCAAAGACGTCCTGGTAGTTGGGCGGCGTGCCGGGGGGCGCCTTCGTGCTTTCTCCGGTGACCGGATCGAAGGGACTGGCGCCATGAAATTTCTCCGGCGAGTTCACCGCGGCGGCGAGACCCTTGCCCTTTTTCGTGAGGACATGGATCAACACCGGCACGTCACAATGCTTGGCGAATTCGAGGTTCTTCGTAAGCGCATCGATGTTGTGGCCGTCGACGGGGCCGAGGTAGCGCAGGCCGAACTTTTCGAACAAAGACGACTCGACAAAGAAGTCTTTCGTTTCGCGTTTCCACTTGTTGTAGACGCGATTCATTTCCACGCCGGTCGGGAAACTCTTGAAGAAGGCCTCCACGTCGTGGTGGAGCTTGTTGTAGGTTTCGTTCGTGCTGATGCGGTTCAGATAGCGCGAGATCGCGCCGACATTCTTGGCGATCGACCACTCGTTGTCGTTGAGAATGACGATGAGGCGCTTGGTGGAACTGACGACATTGTTGAGCGCTTCGAGCGTGATGCCGCAGGTGAACGCCGCGTCGCCGCAGACGGCGACGACGTGCTCCTCGGAATTGCGCAGATCGCGCGCGGTCGCCATGCCGAGCGCGGCGGACAACGCGGTGCCCGCATGGCCGGCGCCGAAGGAATCGTGCTGGCTCTCGCGGCGGTAAAGAAACCCCGAGGCCCCATTGGTTTTGCGCAGCTGACGGAAAAACTCCCCGCCGCGGCCGGTGAGCAGCTTGTGGACGTAACCCTGGTGGGCGACGTCGAAGACGAACTGGTCTTCCGGCGTGTTGAACACGCGGTGCAACGCGATGGTCAGCTCGACCACGCCCAGATTGGGGCCGATGTGGCCGCCGTTGCGGGAAGTGACCTCGATCAGCTCCGTGCGGATTTCCTGGGCCAGTTGCGGCAGTTGATCGGGAGCGAGCGCCTTGACGTCGGCAGGGCCGGTGATGCGGTCAAGGAGGCGAGGGGCGGACGAAGGAGTGCTCATCAGGAGGAGGACCGGGCCGGCGGTTATTCCGCACGGCTGGATTCGAACGGCTCGAACGCGAGTTTGCCGTCTTTTTGCTTCTTCAGCTGCTCGATTTTGAGTTCGGCCTCCTGCAGGCGGGCTTCGCACGTTTTCAGCAACTTCGTGCCATCCTCGTATTTAGCCAACAGGTCAGCCAGCGGCACGTCGCCTTGTTCCATCGAGTCGACGATGGCTTCGAGCTTGGTCAATGCCGCTTCGAAACTGAGCTTGGAAGTCTTGTCTGAATCCACGTGACAAAGATGTAACCGATGGGGGTGATTTCAATCATCTTTCGCGGCATGTTGGCCGCGAAAGAATTAAGGTTGGCGTGACGCAAAATATCCTTGGACTGCACCGATGGACTGGTTACCCGCCGCGATTGTAACATTGGTGATTCTGCGCCTTTTGGCACAACTTGGCCTGGAGGCCTTGAATCGCGCGGAGGTGCGGCGGAAGGCCGGAGCCCGGCCCGCCGCCCTCGTCGATGTCATGGATGAGGCGACTTACGCGAAGGCGGTGCAGTACACGCTCGCGAAGAGCAAGTTTGGCACGGTGGAAACGATTTTCGAGGTCGCGGTCTTGTTAACCCTGCTGTTCAGCGGGGCGTTGCCGTGGCTTTGGGTGAAGTTTAACGCCCTGGCACCCGGAGCGGCATGGAGTGGGGCGCTGTTTTTGGTGGGCACGATGATGGTCTTGAGCATCCCGGGCTTGCCGCTGGAATGGTGGGCACAGTTTCGACTGGAGGAAAAATTCGGCTTCAACAAGAGCACGCTCGGGCTGTGGATCACCGATCATATCAAGTCGGCCATTCTTGGGCTGGCGATCGGGTTTCCGATCATGTGGGCGTTGCTGGCGCTGGTCGGGTGGGTGGGTCCGCTGTGGTGGATCTGGGGCTTTGCGCTGCTCTTTGGTTTCCAGCTGGCGATGATGGTGCTCTACCCAAAACTGATCATGCCCCTGTTCAACAAGCTCACGCCGCTGCCCGAGGGCGAGGCACGCGCGCGGTTGATGGCGCTGGCGGATCGTACGGGTTTCCAGGCCCAGACGATCGACGTGATCGATGGCAGTAAGCGGTCGGGACACTCGAACGCGTTTTTCAGCGGATTTGGCCGTTTTCGGAGGATCGTATTGTACGATACCCTGATGGCGCAGCTCGGACAGGACGAGGTGGAAGCCGTGCTGGCCCACGAGATCGGCCACTACAAGCGCGGGCACATTCCGCAACGGCTGGTGACGATGGCCCTATTGCAATTGGCGGCCTTTGCCGCGATCGCGTGGCTGACCAATGCCGCCTGGTTCAATGCTGCTTTCGGCCTTCCCGCCGGCGTGCTCGCGCCGACCTTTCTGCTTTTTGCGCTGTTGGGCGGATTGCTGACCTTCTGGTTTTCACCGATCAGCAACTGGGTGTCGCGCAAACACGAGTATGAGGCCGATGCCTTCGCGCGTAATGCGATGGGCGGCCCCGCGCCGCTGGTTGCCGCGTTGCGCAAGATGTCGCAGAAAAACCTCTCGAATCTGACACCTCATCCGCTCTACAGCACCTTCCACTATTCGCATCCAACCCTGGTGGAGCGCGAACGCGCGCTGCAGAGCTGACACGGATTAACCACAGAATACACC
>JBEHXD010000695.1:0-3037 GCA_048498875.1 Verrucomicrobiota bacterium | reverse complement strand
ATCTATTTCGATCCGGCAAATCCAGTCGAAGCTGCGGCCCGCATACTGGCCGCGCGCGACGAGGAACCGGCCTTGCGCGCCCGCGGCCTGATCCGGGCGGAGCGTTGGACCGCCCGCCGCATGCTCGATCATTATGCGACACTCTATCGCCAGCTTGCGGTCGAACGTTTGTAATGGTCGATTTTCTCCAGTTTGAAGCCGCTCCTGCCTACGGAGCCATCGCCGACGCGTCCAAATCCGTGAGCTTTCGCCAATGAGAATCCTTCGTGTCATCGACACCCTTGATCCTCGCACCGGCGGTCCGGGCGTGGGCGTCCGAGCCATTACTCCCGTGCTGCATGCGCTCGGGCATGAAACCACGATTGTCACGTGCGATGAGCCCGGAATCGCTGGCACTGCGGTGCCCGGGGCCGGGATTATTCCACTGGGACCGGCCAAGGGAAGTTACCGGCATTGCGTCGGACTCCGCCCCTGGTTGCGCGATAATCTCGCGCATTTCGACGCCGCATTCGTTCACGGCCTGTGGCAAAGCCCGGGGCGCGCCGTGCATCTTGAGGCCCGCGACCAAAACGTGCCCTATTTCGTGTATCCCCATGGCATGCTCGATCCGTGGTTCCGCCGCGCGTATCCGGCAAAGCACGTCAAAAAATGGCTGTATTGGCAGCTCGTCGAACGCCACGTGCTGCGCGACGCCGCCGCCGTGATGTTCACCTGTGACGAGGAACGCCGGCTCGCCCGTCAGAGTTTTTCGCCGTACCGTTGCGTGGAACGGGTGGTCAATTACGGCACCGCCGGAGCCCCGGCCGGAAATCCTGCCCGGCAGATCGAAGCGTGGAAGAAATTTTGTCCCGCCCTCGGGGATCGACCGTTTCTGCTCTTTCTCGGCCGGATTCATCCGAAAAAAGGGGTTGATCTCCTGCTCCACGCCTATCACCAGCTCGTCACCGGCACGGCCAGCCCGCCGGCCCTGGTTATTGCCGGTCCGGCGGAAAATCCTGAACTGGTCCAGCATTTGCAGACGGTCGCAAAAACCTTCCCCGGCAACGCCGCGGTGTACTGGCCGGGCTTGCTCCAAGGAGACGAAAAATGGGGCGCACTGCGGTCCGCGGAAGCTTTTGTGCTGCCTTCCCACCAGGAAAATTTCGGTCTCGCCGTCGCGGAATCGCTCGCCGTCGGCACTCCGGTGCTGCTTTCCCACCAGGTCAACATCTGGCGGGAAATTATTGACGATCAAGCCGGCCTGGCCGCAACTGACACCCTGGAAGGCACCACCGCGTTGCTCACCGGGTGGCAAAAACTTTCTCCGGATCAACGGGCGGCCATGCGCCGGTGCGCCGCCGACTGTTACTCCCGCCGGTTCAACATCGACGCGGTGGCGCGCAGTTTCGTCGAGGTTGTCCAACCGTTTCTGCGTTCAAGCCCCGCCCGTGTTTTATCATGAAGATCACCATTGTGCAGGGCGCCTTTTTGCCGGTGCCCATGAAACGCGGCGGTGCCGTGGAAAAAGT
Source organism: Verrucomicrobiota bacterium (assembly GCA_048498875.1). Taxonomy (GTDB): domain Bacteria; phylum Verrucomicrobiota; class Verrucomicrobiia; order Opitutales; family Opitutaceae; genus Lacunisphaera. The sequence continues at coordinate 1,529 of JBEHXD010000695.1, read as the reverse complement.
CTGGTTCGGACTCGGGCAGGAATTTGCCCGGCTCGGCTATGACGTGACGCACATTTCGCGGCTGTGCGACGATCTGCCGGCCGAGGAAACGATCGCCGGGGTGAAGCACCGCCGGGTGCCGGGCTACGATGCCCCGAGTTCGTTGATGAAGTTGAAATGGTGCGACTACCTCTATTCGCGCCGCGCGGCCAGGGTTATCCCGAAATCCGACATCGTGGTGACCAACACCTTTTGGACACCGATGTTGCTCAAGCCCGAGCGTCATGGACGCATCTGGGTGCATGTGCAGCGGTATCCGCGCGGCCAGATGAAATACTACAAACGCGCCGCCCGGCTGCAGACCGTTTCCGGGGTAATCGCGCGGGCCATGATCGATCAGACGCCCGAGGTCACGCCACGAGTGGTGGTGATTCCCAATCCGCTTCCCCCCGTCGCCACTCCGGTCCAACCCGTGGTGAAAGATCCGCTGCTCGTCCTGTTTGTGGGCCGCGTCCATCCGGAAAAAGGCATTGCACTGCTGATCGAGGCCATGGTCGCCCTCCGCCAGCAAAGACCCGGCGCAAAGCTGCGGGTGGTGGGTCCCTGGGAGGAACGCTTTGGCGGGGCCGGCGTCGATTATCTGATGGAATTGCGCAAGCTGGCCGAGCCATTGGGTGAGGCGATCGAGTTCGTCGGCCCGGTCTTCGATGAGGCTGCGCTTTCGGCACATTTTGAAGAAGCGGCGGCATTCGTTTATCCTTCGCTGGCCGCCAAGGGGGAAGCTTCGCCGGTGGCTCCGCTGGAGGCACTCGCCCACGGGCTGCCGGTGGTGGTATCGGACTTGGAGTGCTTCGACGATTATCTGCCCAAAAACGAGCCGTATGCCCACCGGTTCAACCATAACGCCGTATCCGCGCCGGCCCGGCTTGCAGGAGTGCTCGACAAAATCATGGGAGAAAAGGAGACTTGGCCCGCGGTTGCCGCTGCCGCCAAGGCGCGCGCCGCGGAATTCACCATGGAAAAAATCGCGCGAAAATATCTGGATGCGTTTCATGCGGTGCTTCCCCCTCCGGGAGTGGCGCGCGCATGAGCCGGCTCACCACGCACGCCCAATCCGACGCTTATTCCTCCCCGTGGTCCCTGCGGCAGCGCGTGGCGATGCTGTTCTGGCAGATTGTCTGGCCGCTCACCTGCGCGTGGACGCCAAAGCCCGCCAACGCCTGGCGGTTGCTCGTGCTGCGAATTTTTGGCGCGACCATTCACGGCCGGCCTTTTGTGCACGGACGGGCGCGGATCCAGCAACCGTGGAATTTGATTTTGCACCATCGTGCCTGTCTGGGTGACGGCGCCGCCGCCTATTCGCTCGGGCTGATTGAAATCGGGGCTGACGCCACAATCGCGCAGGAAGCCTACCTTTGCACGGGCACGCACGATTTCACCTCGCCGCAGCTCGCCCTGCAAACCGCGCCAATCAAAATAGGACGCGGTGCATTTGTCGGAGCCCGGAGCTTCATTTTGCCCGGAGTCACCCTCGGTGAAGGCGCCATTGT
>JBEHXD010000694.1:0-3041 GCA_048498875.1 Verrucomicrobiota bacterium | reverse complement strand
CGCGGGCGTAGTCGTAGGGATCCTCATCGCGCAGTTCGAGCGCGTGTCCGCCTGGCGTACCCGCTTCGACCACACGCACCGGTGCCCAGCGCGGGCTGTAAACGTTCCAACTGGCAGGAAGCGAACCCAGGGCATCGGTTTCGAAGTTGTCGCCGACGGCTCCGGGAGCGACGGTGGCGGTGAGTGGTAACGGCAGACGGCTGATCCAGATATCCTCCTTGTTCACCGAGTAGGTGAGCCAGACGGCGGAGGCGGCGTCCGGGGGCGTGCCATTGCCCTCCTCGATGCCACGGACGTATTGCGGTCCCATGTTTTTGAATCCTCCGCCAAAACGCTGGTCGGGTAACTCGCTGTGGACCGTCCATAAATTCGTGAAGTTCGCGGCATCCTTGCTGGTCATGACCGCAAGCGGATGGCGGAGCCGGTCGGTGGGATTGAGCGCAAGGAAGTAGCCGTTATCGCCCGTGTGTTGCAGCCAGTATTTTGAAGCGTTGTTGGGCAGATTGCCGCCAAACTGTTTTTCCGTCCAGGTGACGCCGGAATCGGTCGTCGTGGCGACGAGCGCATTTTTCCAGATGCCGAGGGTCGATCCATCCGGTCGGGTGACGAAGGAGAGAGCCTTGCCCTTGATGCTGAAGAATCCGCTGTCGTCGAGTTGGTCTTCCTCCCACCACTGGGCGGTCATGAGCCGGTTGGCCAGGAGGGCATCGCAGGCGGCAACGAAACCCGTGTCGGGTGACTTTGTGTAAAACGGATACGGCGGCGTGAAGCCGGAATACGGCTGTTTCACGTTCATGCGAATGAAGTAAATGGGGCCGAACGTGCCGTCCTCATGAATTTCGCGAACAGCCCGACCCAGGCCCGTGCCGTCGTTGGGCGCGGGATGCTTGCCGTAGAACGCCAGTACCAGCAGACGTCCATCAGGCGCGGTGTAGAAGCCCATGCGCTGGTGATTGATGGTCTGCGAACCGTCGGGCAGGGCGAAGGAGGGAAACACCACGCGCGGAGTGGTCCAGTTGAGTCCGTCGGGCGAAGTCGTGAGCGATGTCACGGTGGGACTATCGTGTTCGTTGCGCCCGGCGCTCAGGTATTCCAGATAAAATCTCCCCTTCCACCAGGCGAGCATGGGCGCGTGCAGGTAGGTGTGCTTGAGCGTGTCGGCGTGGTCGGGCGCCGTGCGGTTGGCGCGCACGACCTGAATATTCTGTACGCCGACGAGGGGACGCAGCCCGCCGGCGGCGGCGGAAGTGGCGTGGTCTTCGCCGGTGGAGGTGATGGGTGGAGCGGCTTGAACGGAAACCAGCGAAACCAGTGCGAGTAGCAGGCACAAAGTCATCTTTCCGAATGTAGCTGCGGCGGTCACGCCGCTGTCCAGCCGTCTTACGACGGCTGCGACAAAAGAAAAGGCTTTGTGAGCTGTCATCCTGGAGACAGGGAAAAATCGGGGGTGCAGGAGTTGAGCGGGGAAAACGCGCCCGGAGGTCGCGTTCCACCGGTTGGGCTTTGGGTCAGGCATGGGCGGGAGTTCGTGCCATGAGCGCGGCGAGCTTGATGGCTTCGATCAGGCTGCGGGGGTCGGAGCGACCGGTGCCGGCGTTGGCGAAATCGGTGCCATGCTCCACGGAGGTGCGAATGATGGGAAGACCGAGGGTCACGTTTACGCCGCGCCAGATGCCGAGCATTTTGGCTGCGACGTGGCCTTGATCGTGATACATGGCAACCGCGGCATCAAACTCTCCCTGCAGCGTCCGGAAAAAAATCGTGTCGCCGGCGAACGGCCCCTGCACGTCGAAGCCGAGCGCGACGGCCTCGGCGATGGCGGGGGCAATGAATTTCTGCTCCTCGTCGCCAAAGAGCCCGCCTTCCCCGGCGTGGGGATTCAGTCCGGCCACCGCGATGCGGGGCTGGGCGATGCCGAGACGTTTCACCGCGTCGTGGGTGAGCTTGATTACTTTGAGGATTCGCTCCGGCTTGACGCGGTCAATGGCCTCGCGGAGCGAAACGTGGGTCGAGACGTGGCTTACGCGCAGCTGGTCGGCGGCCAGCATCATGGTGGCCCCGGGCGCATGGCAAAGGTGCGCGAGCAATCCGGTATGGCCGTCGAAGTGATGTCCGGCCGCGTTGAGCGCGGCCTTGTTGATGGCTGACGTCACGATTGCATTCGCTTTACCCTCGAGCGCGAGCAGCGTGGCGGTGCGGATGGATTCGTAGGCGGCCTGTCCGGCGGCGGGATCAACCTGGCCGAGCTTCACCCGGCCCGAATCGACATTTTTCAAATCGAGCACGTCGATCGACGCCGGTTCGAACCGGGCGGCAGAAATATCGGCGATGGAATTAACGCGCAGTTTCGTTCCGGTGAATTTTTGTGCGCGATCCAATGTGGCGGCATCGCCGGCGACGACCAGACGGGCCAGCTGGCTCACTGCCGGTTCCGAAAGCGCCCTGGTGATGATCTCCGGGCCGGTGCCCGCAGGATCACCCAGCGTGAGCGTAACGAGTGGAAGCGGGTTCATGGAAACGGGCGCTTTGCGCAGAAACCAGTTCACGGCCGAGAACTGCCGGCCACGGATAGCTGCCGGGCTTCATGGTCACGGCGAATTCCGGCGCGGCGGCGGGTTGCAGCGTCACCACGCCCGGACCCCAGACATGGGCGACTTCAAACTGGTCCCACTTGAGCCTGTCCAACACTGCGGAAGCGGTGGCCCCGCCCGCGACCAGCAGATGCCGGAACGCATTCGCGGAGTGCAGTTTTAGGGCGAGTTCGGCAAAGGTCCGCGTCAGGGTGGTTGACGCCGCGGTTTTTCTCACGACCGGGCCCTGGGTGGTGACGGCGGCGAAACTTCTGCCGAGCAGGGTTGGTTGCAACCGATCCACCAGTCGTTTGACGGTGGACGGACGACGGGCACTGACACCGACCGTTTCGGTGGGAAAAGGGGAAACCGGATCCGGGGTGGCAATCGTGCCATTGAGCAGGAGCACACCGCCTTCGGGCAGGCGATAGGTGCGCGATGGTTCGCTGTAGGGGCGGCGGTTCTGCAACC
>JBEHXD010000693.1:0-3046 GCA_048498875.1 Verrucomicrobiota bacterium | reverse complement strand
GGTGCCCTCACTCCGCGAATTTTGTCTTGGTTGTTTACGACCCCGCGGAGTGAGGGCACTCCGCCCAAAGGGGTAACCTGCGGGCAGCGTTCTATTGTGATTCAAACGGCGGCGTTGTTTGCACGGCAACTGCGATGTATTCCGAAACATCGTATGAAACCACCCCATGCTTTTTCCCTGCTGGCGCTCGTGTTCTCGTTTGCCCTCGGGGCTCTCGCGCAAACCCCCGCCACGCCACTTCCCTTCAGCGCGCCACCCGCCGAAGCGAAGGCGGCGGCCAGTCTTCCCCTCATTTCAATTCAGGGAAATCATTTCGTCAGTCCGTCCGGCCAGACGTTTGTTTTCCGGGGACTGGCTCTTTCCGATCCGGCGGTGTTGCAGGAACGCGGCCAGTGGAGCCGGCGCTATTTTGAAGAAGCCAAAAAATGGCACGCCAATGTGGTGCGCATCCCGGTTCATCCGATTTACTGGCGCAAACTGGGCGACGAAGCGTACCTGAAAATGCTGGATGAAGCGGTGCAATGGTCGGGGGAACTCGGCCTGTATGTCATCATCGACTGGCATACCATCGGCAACATGCTTACGGGTGTTTATCACTTGCCGATGTACGTGACCTCTCGCGACGAGACGTTTCGCTTTTGGTACACGATCGCCGAGCGCTATAAATCCAATCCCACCGTGGCGCTCTACGAACTCTATAACGAGCCGACCAATCGCGATGGCAACATGGGGCCGATGCCCTGGGATGCCTATCGTTCGCTGATCGAGGATCTCACGTACATGATCCAGAAAATCAATCCCAAGGCCGTGGTGCTGGTGGCCGGCTACAACTGGGGCTACGATTTGTCGCAGGTGCGCTACGAACCGATCCGCGCGTCGAATGTGGCGTACGTCACGCATCCCTATCCGCAGAAACGACGCGAAAATTGGGAATTCAACTGGCAGCGCGACTGGGGCTTCGTCGCCGAAAAATATCCCATGGTGGCGACGGAATTCGGTTTCATGGACGAGAAAGGCCGCGGCGCCCACGTGCCGGTGATTGGCGATGAAACCTATGGGGAGGCGATCATTCAGTTTTTCGAGAAACGCGGCATCTCCTGGACGCCCTGGGTGTTCGACGCGGAATGGTCCCCGCAATTGATCGACGATTGGAATTTTACACCCACGCGACAGGGTAAATTTTTTCGTACGAAGCTTGAGATACTGAATAAGTAAGTCCGTTGGCCGAATTGAAAAAACGGTCTCGCGAAGGATTCGAAGGGGACAAAGGAAGGCGAATTTTGAGCGAATACTGTCCGCCTTTTGTTTCCTTCAAATCCTTCGCGAGACAATTCTCAGGAGACCGCATCGTCGTAAAATTCCGGATTTAAATACAGTTCAGCCCAATTCCCAGCGGTACTGTGGCATGAGTGTGCGGTTGCGATTGCGACGATGAACGGATGAAGCACTCTCCGTCGATCGTATGTCCGCCGCCGCACTTCCATTTCGCCACCTGCTGCTCGCGCTCCTGATCGTTTCGATCTGGGGCTCCAATTTCGTGGCGGTGAAACTGGCGCTGCATGATCTGCCGCCGTTGCTGTTGTGCACGCTTCGCTTCGTGTTCGTTTCGATTCCCGCGGTGTTTTTTTTGAAGCGTCCCGCCGTGCCGGTTGCCCAGCTGCTGACGTATGGATTCAGCATGTTCGGCTTTCAGTTCGGATTTCTATTTCTCGGCATGAAGCTCGGTGTTCCCGCCGGGCTTGCTTCTTTGGTTCTGCAATTTCAGGTATTCGTCACGCTGGCGCTGGCGGCGATGATTTTGAAGGAACGGATTTCCCCTGCGCAGATCGCGGGCGCATTGATCGCGGGCGCGGGTTTTGTCGTGGTGGGAATTCACACGGGCGGGGAAGTCACGCTGGTCGGCCTGATGTGCCTGATCCTGGCCGCGACTTCGTGGGGATTCGCCAATTTCACTTCGAAACGCCTTGGCAAAGTGAACCCACTGGCGCTGGTGGTGTGGGGCAGTCTGGTCGTGCCCGTGCCCATGGCGATCGCGTCGGCGATTTTCGAAGGACCGGATGTGATTGTGCAGAGTCTCACCCATTTGGGTGGAACGGCAGTGCTGAGTGTCGCGTATATCGTGTATCTTTCCACGCTGGTGGCGTATTCGCTGTGGAGCTGGATGCTCGCGCGTTATCCGGCGACGACCGTCACGCCGTTCGCCCTGTTGGTGCCGGTGGTGGGAATGCTGAGTTCGGCGTGGCTGCTCGCCGAATCGCTCCCCGGCTGGAAGTTGGGCGCCGCTACTTTGGTGATCGCGGGACTGGCGTTGAATGTGTTCGGCCCAAGATGGCGAAAAGTAGCGGCATAGGGCAGTTTTCCTACCCTGCAAAATGACACGGTTGCCGACGGCAATCTTGCAGGATGCACCGAAAAAGGGCTCCGGAATTTCTTCGCGTTTGATAAACCGCGGTTATCAGGCGGGTTAAGAAATGTGGCACGCACTACGCATGAAAGGACGCCCGCTCAACGTGTGGCGTCCGACGACGTCATGGGGAGAGCCCTTAATATAACCCAGAAACAAAATCCCATGAACTCCACGATTAATGACACGATCAAGACCCTGAATGACCTCACGGAAATCCTGAAGGACGGAGAACACGGCTATAAAACCGCCGCGGAAGACGCCAAAGCTCCGGAACTGGCCAGCACTTTTTCGCGCTATTCGCAGCAACGCCGCGAATTTGCCTCCGAACTGCAGGCGCGGGTGGTCGGACTTGGCGCTAACGTCGAAAAACATGGCAGCTTCACCGGTAGTGTCCACCGCGGGTGGATCAATCTCAAGGCGGCCATCTCCCGCAATGAACCGCACGCGGTTCTCGAGGAGGCGGAACGCGGGGAAGATGCCGCGGTTGCCGCTTACCGTGAAGCGCTTGAGCATGGCGACCTCGACGGGACGACCAGAAACCTGATCAATCGCCAATACCTCCAGGTAAAAGCGGCGCACGATCATATCAAGCAGCTGCGCGACGGTGGCAACTACCGCAAAGCGTCGAAGTAAGGCCGC
>JBEHXD010000692.1:0-3056 GCA_048498875.1 Verrucomicrobiota bacterium | reverse complement strand
GAACTTGGCGGCGCTAAGAAGGAAGGAGATTGAGCCCCGACCGGGCCGGCCGCCACACTGTGCAACCACGCGAGCCCGATGAGGGCCCACAACGGCAATTGCTTCGTCGGGATCGTAGCCACAGACCCGTTCTCGGTGGAGTAGACCTACCAAGCTCCGCGCAAGACGACGCAGCAGCGCAGTACGCGTTTCATACGGAATGAAGACACCCGTCGGCGCATCATACGTAGTGGTGTTTATCGACTGCTCCGATTGCACAAGTTAGATAAAGCTTGCCGACTGCCACGACTTTAAGGGATATGCGGCCGTCACCTTGGCGGCACCGCCGGCAATGCCGACGCGGCGATTGAGTTACTTTACGCTCGTCGTTACTGCTCTTCCGGATAGGACCGTCTCCTTCAGGAAAAGAGGAGACTGGGCGTGCGAAGCTCACGGCTCGATACCGTCATGAGGCGGATTACGCGGTATCAATTTGGGGTTGCGCTCAAAAAATGACCGTACGCCGTCCGCGATGAAAGAGTGTCGGCCGGCGTGTAAATACAGCCAGCCCATGCAGGCGACAAGGACCGCTACGCTTGTGTCGACGATCAGGTCGTACATCGTGTCACGAACGCCGGTTTGCACGACTACGACGAACTGCTGCGTGAAAAAACCGCGAACGCATGGAGTAACACGACTGCGACCAAGGGCGGCGGCAACGCCGTTGTTTCCCTCACGGTTAGCTGGTCGACTGTGCCACGGTACGCAGTTACCGCCCGTCACCCTTGGTTTTTGATCGCAGACGTCGCGACGCACACGCGACCAATTTGCTGCCGGCCAGAAGCGGCCGAAGATGCAACGCAAACCTTATCGTTCATCGTCCCCAAGGTTTAAGCAAAGGTTTAACTCGGACCATGTCCCGAGGGGTTAAACCGATGCTGCGTTGCAAAACTTGGTCAGACTTAGTCTTAAAAGTCGGGGCGACGGGACGCCATTAGAACCGCTGGCCTTCGAACCGGTAATGTGGCCTGAGCACTTGGTTCGTGCTGTCATTGCCCACTCCTGAAGAAGAAGCGGGCCCACTTGGTAAGCCCTTTAGTCGCAGGCCCGGAAGCCTTGTCCGATCAGATGATCGGTCGCCTCTTGCAGGGCGTCTGCCGAGTCCTCGAAGATGATTTCCACATCCCCGCAGACGTAGACGCTGCCATCGTCGAGCAACTGGACCTCGCAAGTGAGGGCGGTGCCGTTTTCCGACTTCTTGAAGCGAATAGTTTTGACAGGGTGTTTCACTACAGCGATTCAAAAGCGGAGACTTCGCCGGTCACGTCGTCGACTTCGATGAGCAGAAGATCGGGGGAGTCAACAACGTCAGCCTCGTCGGTCAGCTCAAAACGGACGACCCAATGATCGTTCCGCTTCGGAACGGTCGTGGGAAGGGCCGATGCAGGGAAGTGTTGAGCAGAATGAAATTTGCTTACCGCAAATTGCTCTTGTTTGACGTAATCCCAAGCGGCGGCAATAGCGTCTTGTTCTTGCATGGGGTTGTTCCTCGACTACGGGGCGAACGGGTTTCCGCCGACCTTCAGGATGTACATGAAAGCATGGTCACGTTCTGTTTGGGCGAACGTGCTCCATGCCCGATTGCTCTTCAGGGCATTGTAGACAAATTGCTCTTTCGCGACACGTCCGGCTGCCTGATAGGCCGTGGGTCCGACGCTGCGCAGGTGATTAAAGTGCGACAGTTCATGTAGAACTTCGTACCGCGTGGCATTGCTTCTCAGATACATTTTCGCCGTGCCGTCTCCCATGGACCGGAAGGCGCCGTTCGCATTGCGGGCATCGAGGAAGGCATCCGCATTCTTTTCGAGCGTGACGCCGCGCTTCGCGAGGTAATTTTCGAGCTTGGCGAGTTTGGCATCACCGTAGAGGGCACCGCCACGTCGGGAACCTGCCATGAAGGCGTCATCAACTTTTGAAACCGCACGGGCCGCGTCATCTGCGAAATCTGCGCCTCGCGCCGCCAGCTTCATGCCTTTAAGTGGAGCAAGCATGGTTTCCCCTTAGCCGCACGTTGCGTAGATACAGTCGGGAAGCTCAGCCATCTTCGTGCCGACGGAAGCCCCGGCCCCGTCGAACTGCTCTCTCAGGATGTTCGTGATGATCTTGAGCCGTTGAAACTCGCGCTCTAGCTTGAGGGGCAGGTTTTTGAATACCCGTTTCTCGGTGAACTTGATTTGCACCTCCGGAAACCAGACCGGAGTATTGATCTGCAATCCGATGCGCCAGCCGTGCATGAGTCTCATGGCGACGGAGATCGGATTCGGGTTGTCCGGGGTGAGCCCGTGGGCGTAGAGCATCATCTCGACCGCATCGGGAACCTTCTCCGGCGTCATAGCCAGACAGCCGCCGCGATGGAAGAGGTAGGTGGAAAGTTCCTGGGCCGGAGTGAGCGATTGTAGAAACCCGTTGCGGGTGAAAATCTTCTCGTCGACTTTCTTGGGCCACTCGCGGTAATAGTCATCCGCAGGGCTGCCAAAGCCTTCCATGGAGCATTCGATGTTAAAGCGTTCTTCCGCATCCCATCGGGCGAAGACGTGCTCTTCGGAGCGGACCATTTTCAACGGGTAGCCGAGCCTGCGGCCGACCGCGAGATAGAGTGCCGTGATCGGCGTGCACATCCCGCCGCGGTTGTCGAGAATGCCGTGGAAGAACGAATGGTCGGGGTTTTTCCAGAACTCGTCCCACGGTTGGTCGTTCTTGGAGAGATCCACCTTGATCCCGAAATGGTCCTGCAACACAGTCGAGAGGACCGTGCATTTGTAGACGTTTTCGGAATGGTTGAATTCCGCGGGACGTTCGGCGAAGTGGAATCTCAACTCTTCGTTTTGCAGGCGGACCAATTCAACGCAAGCTTCGATCTTCGCAAGGCACGCGGGAATATCGAGCGTGACGCCCGGTATTCCCTCGGCGCACAGCAAATGGGCATGCGCGAGGTCTACGGCCGCGAGTTCGGCCTCGTCCATCTGTTCGAGCACTCCCGGTTGGGCGAATTCACCGACCATGTGCTGGGGCTGGCG
>JBEHXD010000691.1:0-3062 GCA_048498875.1 Verrucomicrobiota bacterium | reverse complement strand
GTTGAATTGATCGTGACTGCGAATGGTCATGAGTAGCAATTTTCCCTCTTCCAGCGGATGCTCGGGAATTGGATGCACGGTAAATTTGGCCCGCTTGGAAGGCGTGGCGAACCGGCCCTGGTAGGGATTATTGGGAAGATAAAAGCCACCCGGTTGGCGGACCCGCGCATTGTACTGCGTGAAGCCGGGAACCACGTGCTCGATGTGTTCCCGGATCTGGTCGTAGTCGTCGGCGAGCCCCTGCCAATCTACCGTGGTTTTTTCCTGCAGCGTCGCCTGCGCGAGGCCCGCAATGATTGCGGGTTCGCTACGCAGGTGAGGGGAGGCGGGGCGCAAAATGCCCCGCGAGCGATGCACCACCCCGGTCGTGTCCTCGACGCTGACGAATTGTTCGCCACCCTTTTGCAGATCTTTTTCCGTTCTCCCCAAACAAGGCAGGATCAGTGCCTGCGCACCGGTGATCAGGTGCGCGCGGTTGAGCTTCGTCGAGATCTGCACCGTCAATTGGCAACGTTGCAGCGCTTCCGAGGTGAAATGAGTGTCCGGCGTGGCGGCGAGAAAATTACCCCCGAGTCCGACGAAGACCTTCACCTTTCCCTGCTGCATGGCTTCAATCGCACAAACGGTGTCGAAGCCGCGCTTCTTCGGTGGGGAAAACTGAAATTCCTTCCCGAGCGCCGCCAGGAATTCATCGCTCATCTTTTCCCAAATTCCCACCGTCCGGTCTCCCTGCACATTGCTGTGGCCGCGCACGGGACAGAGGCCCGCCCCCCGCCGGCCGATCTGCCCGCGCAGCAAGGCAAAGTTCACGATGCTTTGGACATTGGCCACGCCGTTCTGGTGCTGGGTGATCCCCATGGCCCATGAGCAAATCATGCGCTCCGAGGCCATGGCGATCTCCGCGGCCTCGCGGATCTTTTCCCGGGAGAGACCCGAGCCGGCCACGATGCCGTCCCAACTTTCGCGCCGCACATCCTCCGCAAATTCGGCGAAGCCTTCCGTGTGATGCTCGATGAAATCGTGCGCGAGCACTTTCCCGCCGGTGCGCTCATCCTCTGCGAGCATCTCTTTCATGATCCCTTTCAGCAGCGCCACATCGCCATTGATCCGTACGGTGAGAAAAAGGCAGGCGAGCTTGGTTCCGGGAAACAGCAGGCGAACGGGCTCCTGCGGGTTATTGAAACGCATCAACCCCGTTTCGATCAGCGGATTGATGCTCACCAATTTGCAGCCGTTGCGCACGGCCTTCTGCAGTTCGGTCAGCATGCGGGGATGGCACGTGCCCGGGTTTTGCCCCATCACGAAAATGGCATCGGCATCCGCGAAGTCGGAAATCCGGACGGTCGACTTTCCCGCACCAATGGTCTCCGTCAGTCCGGTGCCGCTGGATTCGTGGCACATATTGGAGCAGTCGGGCAAATTGTTGGTGCCAAATTGCCGCGCAAAAAGCCCGTAGAGAAACGCCGCTTCATTGCTGGCGCGGCCGGAGGTGTAAAACACAGCTTCATCCGGCGAAGAGAGCGCGCGCAATTCCCGACCGATGAGGGCAAAAGCATCCTCCCACGAAATCGGCTCGTAAAAATCCGCTCCCGGCTTTCGCAACATGGGGTGGGTGATTCGCCCCAGTTCTTCAAACCACGCGTCGGGTTTGGTGAGCATCTCGGAAATGGAATGCTGCGCGAAGAGTTCCGGCGTCAGCCGCTTGGTCGTCGCCTCGGAAGCGACCGCCTTGGCGCCGTTCTCGCAAAACTCAGCGGTCTTCCGCTTGCCGTCGGGATCGGGCCAAGCGCAACTGGGACAGTCGAAGCCAGTCTTTTGATTCAGCTTCAGGAGCGTGCGCAACGTCCGAATCGAACCCATCTCCTTGAAGCCCCGGTGCGCCGTTTCGTAGATGGAGTAGAACCCGGCGGCCGTTTTGTGGCGGCGGCCGGCGTGAGCACCGCTTTCTTCCAAAGGCGGCTCCGCCCCGGTTACGCCTTTGACTTCGTCGGCCCCTGGGACCGTCGGCCTCTGCTCCTTGGCCTGTCCCGGCGCATTGTTTTCGTCATGCTCGTGGTGATGCATTTTTCGTCCGGTTCAAAATGCATTTCGCATGGAAGCTTCGCGCGGGCTTTTGGCTCCATGCGATGATCGGCATCCGGAATGCCGGGAGGAATCGCCGATCTCTCCACGCGTGGGCGTATCGAGCATTGGTTTTGGCCCCTTCCTTCTTTCCGGAAGAAATTTTTCCGGATCGCCCCTCCAAGTTGTTACCCCCTCGGTGCAAAAGAGATCGCTTTCGCCCTTGGAGTTAATACGCCGACGTGAGGATGTCGCTCCCACCTGTAGATAACCCTACCCAATTTGCCGTTCTCCTCTTCACCGACATTTGCGACTCCACCGCGCTGAAGTCCAACCATGACGCCCTCGTGGACTGGCGGAAGCCGCGAATACCAATGCCAGCCCGGACGCAGAGGACCACCGCCGCTTCCAGGTGCCGCTCGTCTGCACCAAAATGGAAGCACCGGACAGGCCAAGGCCAGACCGCAAAGCTGGAAACGGAGGTCCGGAGCAACGGAAAAATTCCCCTACTCCTCGCTGTCCCAGCACGGCCGGGATTGGCTCAAACGCGTGCATTCCGAGTAGCGGCTGGCGACGCGAACCTAAGAAAACAGACACGCCCGAGCTTGGGCGAACATGCAGAAATCTTCCTCTCCTTTGGCGCGCGCGAAATGGATTGTCGGCGCCTCGCTCCTGGGAATCTTGTCTGGTCACAGCTTGGCGGAGGATTGGGGCGCTTACGCCATTGCGCCCGTCAGTGCACCGGGACTGGTGCTGGAAGCAACGAGCAAGGAAGACGGGGCGATGGTGTCCATCGGAAAGCCGGTGGGTGGCGCAACGCAAAAATGGACGATCGCGGCCAAGGGCGAAGTGACGGGCGCCGGCCACGTGACCTGTTGCGCCCGAGACGACCGACATGTTGCAAATCGACCTCTCCACCCTGCACTTGCAATTCACGAAGGATGACACGCTTGAAGTGCGCCTTCACTATATTGCGCGGCATGCAGGAATGAACTCACGAC
>JBEHXD010000690.1:0-3064 GCA_048498875.1 Verrucomicrobiota bacterium | reverse complement strand
GGCCCCGATGTCACCCGGTTCAAGCCGGGCGATGAAGTTTATTATGCGGGCGATGTCGGGCGTCCCGGTTCGTACGCGGAATTTCAGTGCGTGGACGAGCGCATCGTAGGTCGCAAACCGGCGAGCCTCGGGTTTGCCGAGGCGGCGGCGTTGCCGCTCACCACCATCACGGCGTGGGAGTCCCTGTTTGACCGCATGAAAATTCCGCAAAATCCAGGTGCCGCGGGTTCAATCCTGATCATCGGCGGCGCCGGCGGGGTGGGATCCATTGCGATTCAACTGGCCCGTCAACTGACGGGTCTCACGGTGATCGCCACTGCATCGCGTGCCGAGACCCAGGCGTGGTGTCGGGAGATGGGCGCGCATCACGTGGCCGACCATCGCCAGCCTCTGGCGGCGCAGGTGAAGGCGGCCGTGCCCGGCGGAGTGAACTACGTGCTCGCCCTGACCAAGGTCGAGGATCACTTCGATGAAATCATTGCGGCGATGGCGCCGCAGAGCGCACTTGCGTTGATCGAAAATCTGGCACGACCGGTGGACATCAACAAACTGAAGCCCAAGTGCATTTCATTGCACTGGGAATTTATGTTCGCGCGCGCGCGCTTCGAGACCGCCGACATGGGGGAGCAGGGCCGGTTGCTCAACGAGGTGAGCCGGCGGGTGGACACCCAATTGATCCGCACCACGATGCGCCGGAATCTCGGTGTCATCAACGCCGCCAACCTGAAACACGCGCACGCTTTGATCGAAAGCGGCACCACCATCGGCAAGATCGTGCTCGCGGGATTCTGATTTCTCGGTGGATCCCGTTATTTTTGCGCGTGCTGTCTGATCCAGGCCTTGCCCTCGCCGGTTTTTCGGAACGGAGCCCACTTGTCCTCCGCCATGACGAATGAGTAGGTATCTACCGTGGGGAAATTTTTTTCGCAGGTCGTCAGGGCCGCGGTGAGGTTTGGCCAGTTTTCCGCCTGCAACTCGATGTCGAACCAGGTGTCATAGCTGCTCATCAAGTCGGGTTCCCGGGCGATCGATTCCAGGATTGCCGCGTGGGCTTCGCCGGCTGAACCGGCCATGAGGTGAATGGTGGCCTTGAGCGCCTGTAAATATCCATCCGCTCCCACCTGCCGCTGAAATGTTTCTATATTATGGATACAACGAACGTAGTCCTTGCGAATGAGATTTCCCGGGAGGGAAATGACGTCCAGCGCCGGATCGCCGGGACGGGCATCTTCCCAGTCGGAAATGACTTTCAGGTAGGTTTCGTCGTTGTCGATGGCGCGCGCTATTTGCAGGCGCTCCAGAAGGCACGACGGGGTGAGTTTCACCTCATCAGGCAAATCCTCCACCACGCTCAGGGCTTTCTCCGCATTGCCTGAGCGAAGAAGATCAAGGGCGTGTTTCATTTTCGGAATGGCCCAGCTGAGTTCCCGTTCGCCTGGAGTCAGGTGTTCGAGAACCTCCGGATGTTTCTCCCCATAGAGGGGAAGGAGCACATGCCAGAAGGTGTCGCTGGCCAATTCCGCGGTGAGATAGGACAATAAATCGACGGTCTTGATGCTGCCATCCGCCTGGGTCACGCATACCCAATCCAGGAAATTTACGTCGCCGTTCCCGGAAATGACCCGGATTAAAACCCGCTTTTCGCCATTTATGGTCGAGACCCGCACGAAGCGCCCCTGCTTCCATGTGACCAGGCTTTTCTTAAACGAACCGGCGAAATGCTGGCCAACCTCGAGCAGGTTTATTCCTTCGATGGTGTGTCCGTGCATGACCCGCGCCATAAAGGCTTCCAGATTCATGGTGTCCGCCATCTTGGCCGGCTCGCCGTCGTTAACAAAGTGGGCCAGTTCCCGGCCAAATTTCTCCAACGCGGCATCAGTGGGCGCGGGAATTGCGGTCGTACCGCCTTCCATCGATGCCGCCGCCCAAAGATTGCCGCTGAAGAAGCATAGGATAAACCAGCGAAAACATCGTCTCATAACGTGGGGTGGGGGGATCTTGGGGTTGCGTATATCCACTGGATCGGGTGGCACAGGCATCAACAGCCTGGGACTATTGAGGAGGTATGAACTTCCAGCCTGGGAAAGCAGCGAGGATGAATTGGAATTTTTCTTTTTCGTCCGCGGCTTTCAAATCGCCAAACCGTTTCCTGGCCTCCTGTTCGACTTCACGTAAAACAGATTCGGGGACAATATCCCGGATATCCTGGTGGGTCCTGGGGTTGTGCACGGCAACAATGCTGAATTGGGAAAATTTCCCATTGGCCGGTTTCATGCTGAAAATGAATACCACCGATTTTGCCGCCAAAGCTTCGATGGCCTTGCCGGTCAGATTGCCTTCCTCTTCGCCATTGGGCGAAACGATCACCCAGTCGGCGACATTTTCGATGGGAACGTCGATGGAATCGCCTCTTCTAAAGTCGATCCTGCCCATGGGAGCACTGTCGACGGTGCCGTGGTAACCGGTCTTGGTCTTTGATTGGACCCGGACGTAGATCTGCTCGGAAAAATTCCCCTGATGCAACTTCGTCACAATGAAAAAAGCCTTTTTGGCCAGGGGTGAAAACTCCCGATCAAAAACCGGCAGGGTCTCCCTGGCTTGTTTTTCGTAGGAGACGACGATCTCCGCCTGTTGGGCGGCAAGCTCCACCGGCTGGTCTGCGTAGTTCGCCCGGAGCGTGAGGGAACAACTGCAAACAATACCGATAACCAGGGCGATGGGGGTTTTCATGTTTTTTGCTTGGGAGCGAGCAAAGTGGGCCTTGAAGTTCTTTTGCCACTTGTCACGGATCAGTCGGACGTGCGGCGTCCAGAAAAGCGTCGACCGTCCGGTTGAAGTCGTCGGCGTGGGCGATCAAGGTGGGGTGAGGCGAATGCGGCACGACCCAGAGGGCGGCGTGCGGCAGGTGGCGATAGATCTCGAGGGTGTGCTCGAGGGCGATCATGTCGTGATCACCGCAGATGATCAGGGACGGGCACTTGATGCCGCTCAGAGCGGTGGAAGGAATGTTCGGTTCGAGCCAGTCGAGCATGAAGAGCTTCCAGTCGTTCCTTTCCTTTTCCGT
>JBEHXD010000689.1:0-3071 GCA_048498875.1 Verrucomicrobiota bacterium | reverse complement strand
ACTACGGAGGCCAATACCCAGCCGAAAGGCCATAGCACTAGCGCGACAAGACCGAGGAGATACTTTTGGGCGACTCCCACCATCGGGCGAAGCATGAAGAACGAGAGAAAGATCGGGCTGAGGGCCCAACCGGCGGTTAAGAGAATATCTCCGATCAGTTTCACCACGTATTGGACACCCCAAGCCAGCCAACCGAATAACCAGAGCAAAGCGTAGCAGACCGCCGTTCCAATCGACTTCGTTCCCCAAATAATGTCCCACATACTTGCGTCCGGGGCGGTCGCCGTTTTTCCGGAAACGAAGGTGATGAACTTCTCGTCCACCGATGTGGGGTCCACTCCCATCATTCCTCCGAACGTTAGGACGATGTCACTCAGCCGCATCAGCCACTCGCGGATAAAAAGGGTGCAAATTCCGATTAGGAACACCCTGGCCAGCAACCATGCGAAGGACCCGAAATCGGGGCGACTCCGGACGGATTGGAAAACCAGACCCGCCGCGACAATCGCACTTCCGATGTAGGCAGCTCCGCCCCACAACGACGAAAGTCCGTCGAAGTATGAAGGCGGAAAAAGCATGCCGCTCGGTGTTGCCATGGAGGTTATTTTTTCTCTTCAGCGGGTTTAGCTGGGACAGTCGGTTCCGGTTCGTTCTTTTTGAAGATGTCGCGGGATTTGAATGTCTTAGGCAGCGTTTCCATTTCTTTACGTGCCGAGTCGGCTCTAGCCTTCGCTTCGGCCTCCTCCTTCGCCTTCTGGGCGGCGCGCTGATCCGAGCACGCAGAGGAGAAAATTGAGGCCAGCGCCACCGTCAAAATGAGGTGCTTTCTCATAGCTATGTTGGACCAAAAAGCGCACGGGTTGTTCAGAATTAAGGCCCGAGGGGACGCTCGGTTACGTATTGAAGAAGGTTCTCATATTTCGGCTTAAAAGTGCTGGTGACCTTCGAGGCTTCTTCCTGCGCTAATTTCTTCCGCGCCTCAGCTTCCGCTTCGCTTTGCGCGCTGCCCATTGCCACGGCTTCGGCAGCACGAACCTGGACCTGCGCGGCACTTAGCGCTGCCTCGGAATCGACCGCAGCTAGCTGGCCGTATTGCGCCTCTAGCACTGACGCGAGTTTCTGCTGCTCCGCTTCTGTCTCCGCCGATTGCATCGCATCGCTCGTCTCCGCGATAGCCCGTTTCAGATTCTCGCGCCGGGTATAAACATCCGTCTGGACGGTTTTGAACTCATCGACTGTTTCGGTGATCGACTGTGCTTGCCTGTAGATGACGGGATCACGCGCAATGGTCCCACCGTCAAAAGTCGGGAACTCCGCGGTCACGGCTGCGAAAACACCGTTACGAGTATCCCCGAAAATACGGCGAGCATCCATTCGCGCCACCCCGTCCGCCCAGGTCTTGATCTGCGTAGGAAGGTTCAAATCGATACGGAACTCTGGAAATCCGACTAGCGCCTTCACGTCGGCCATATTGCCCAGGCGCTTCAACTGATTCTCGAATTGTTGAATTTGCTGAACCTGATTGGCGATCTGCGACGCTTGGTTAGCGATTTGCTGTCCCAACGCCGCATAGTTCATTGCGCTCTGCTGAATATTGGCCACGTCGATCACAGCCCACTGCGCGCTGGCTGGGACCGTGGCCGCTAAGACCGAGAGGAACGCGAACGTGATCCGTTTCATGATCCAGAATCCTCCTTCGGTGCAACGACCCGAATTACTCGCCTGGTAGGCTCGCGACGAACACCGTCCCGATCCGATTGGGGCACGTTGATTTCGTAGTAGGTTTCCTCGTAGCCGTCGTCAGAGGCGGGGCGTTGGTTGTCCCGCGCGATCCAGTATTGCTGCTTCACGGCGTTCGACTGGCCCTTTTCATAGCCCGCTAGGAACGCTTCGCGCTGGGCTTTGTTGTTAAGGAAATTGATCGTCTCGCCCACAACGAAGCCGGCACCGGCACCGATAGCTGCATTCTTTGCCTTACCGTCGCCCTCTTTCGCTCCGAGGTATCCACCCGCAGCCGTCGTGACAGCCGTCGTCGCAAAGTCGCGCGTGCCACCCGCCGAGTTCGCACTCATGGTGCTGCAACCCTGGGACAACAGCATCACGACGACCATGAGGAGGATCGCGGTTAGCATGGGCTGAAAGATCGAAATCGCATCAAGTATTCTTCGCATGGCGGCGGTGGGTTGAGGTTAGTCGTGGTTGATGGTGAGGCGCATTTCAGCGCGCTGGCCTTCGCGCTCGGCGCAAACTTCCCCGAGTCGCTGGCGATCGATCGCATGCTCGATGAATTCGCCGGGCTCCAAACGGCCTTCGAGAAAGTCGATGATCTCCGCTTTCGCCCGCATCCTGTCCGCAACCGGAAGACCGGACGTTTCGAGAATCCCTTCGACCTCCGCGACCGCTTCGGAATCGGCCTTGGTGTCGTCGCGGTCGGCATATGGCGCGAGGGCTTCGGCGAGCCGTTCCTCCTCGACCAGCTCGTATCCACCCAAAAGGAGATCAAAGCCGGACCGGCTGACCATCACCGTCTCCGGGCGCGCCTCTCGCAGGCTCCGGCCATCAGCCGCCAGCTCGGTTTCCCGTTCCACCAACCGGAACATCAGTTCGTCGCGTTCGATGTCCGCTTCAATGTGACGCTCCCGACGGCGGTGCGTGGCACCCGCGCTCGCGGCTTCGCCGGGCGCGATGCTCACCTGAGAATCCGGCAATCGGCCGACGACCCGAGGAAGCGTGACAATTGCCTCGCCCGCGTGCGCGTGTCGCTCGGCGCGATACTCGCGGCCGAGGACCACCAACCGCTCGGCTTCGTTCTGAATTTCGCGGTGGGTTTTCATGCGTTCAGGCATTGGCGATAATGGCTTTCACGACGTTGTCCTCGCCGTGCAGGTCCGAGGCGCGCTTGTCGAAGTGCGCGCCAGAGCTGGAGGCGCAGTAGAGCATTTCACGCGATGCGACATTCCGCATCGTCACGATCAACGGACGGCGCTCGTCGGTGTGATAGTAGGTGAACTGGGAGAATTTCATCCCGGCGAGTTTCTCGGGTTCCGGGTGGCTCATCACCGCATCCTTCA
>JBEHXD010000688.1:0-3072 GCA_048498875.1 Verrucomicrobiota bacterium | reverse complement strand
GATGTACTTCGAAGGCTTCTCGTCATCGCCCTTGTGCGGCCATTCCTTGGTGTCGAGGTTCTGGGCGAGGCTGACCAGCGAGGTGTCCGCCATGATGGAGTGGCGGAATTTTTTGCGAATATCGTCCCATTCGGTGGAGGTGAACTTGGCCATGGTTGCGGTGGATTCGGTGGAAGTGATCAGGCGGGCGGAGCGTTTTCGATGATCTCGGTCGCGAGCTTCATGTAATCGTTGGCCACGCCATCAGCCTCGGCGCCCTCGGTGCCGACCAGGAACACGGGCAGGCCGAGCGTCACGGCGCGGCGCACGATCATCGCGTCGCGGATCTGCGTCGTGCAGATCTTGGCCGACGGGGCGCAGCCGCGCTTCTGGGTCTTGAATTGGTTCAAGCGAAGTTGCATGCGCATCTTCGGCACCTCGATGTCGGTGTTGCTCTTGATGGAATTGAACACGATGCCGTACACCTGCGCCGCCGGGCCCATGGCCGTCGTGCGGAAGCTGGCCGAGGTTTGCTGGAAGCGGAGCAGCTTTTCCACGAGCAGCGTGAAGCCGATGAGGCTGAGCGCATCGGGATTGGACGGCACGTAGATTTCACCCGCGCAATAGACACCGTTCTGGGAGGCGCGCAGCACGTTCGGCGGGCAGTCGAAGAGAATGAAATCGTAGTTGTTCTCGATCTCCGCGAGCTGTTCCTGGAAGATCACGTACGACGGACGCTTCGGGTCGGGCTTGTACTCACCCTCGAGGTCCACGAGGTTGAAACTCGTCGGTACCAAGTCGAGGCCGGGAAGGAGTTTTTCGCCGTCCTTGCCCTCGACCACGTCCTTGATCACGCAATCCTTGAGGCGGGCCGTACCCGGGTCGAAAATTGAATAAACCGAACCCACGCCAGCCGCGTTGATCTTGTTCCACTTCTCCAATTTCATGAGCCAGATGCTCGCGTTCGACTGCGTGTCGAAATCCATCAGGAGCACCCGCATGCCACGCCGGGCCAAACTGGCGGCCGTGTTAACGATGAGTGAGGTCTTGCCTACACCGCCCTTGTAATTGAGGAAGGCTATCTTGCGTGCCATAGGTATTTTATATATCTAACGATAACATGGCACATGAGTACTCAGGTGCCAGATAAAAATTTTACTAAGTTGCCGGTTTTTGCAGAAACTCTTTCGCACCTACCTTCGCACATGACTGCTGCCTGCCTGCAAGAACTTTATTCGCCTCGCGGTGCCTGTTTTGGATGCGGACCAGCCAATCCGCATGGCCTGCACCTGCGTAGCTTCGCCCAGGGAACCGAAGTGGTCGCGCGCTGGCAGCCTGAGGCGAAGTACCAGGCCTTCCCGGGCATGCTGAACGGGGGCGTTATTGGCACGTTGCTCGACTGCCACTGCAATTGGACGGCCGCCTGGCACCTCCTGCGGCAAGGGGGCCTCGAAAAACCACCCTGCACCGTCACTGCCGAGTACGCGATCAAGCTCCTCCGCCCCACCCCGCTCGATTCGCCCCTTGATCTGGTCGCTCGCATCGTCGACTCGTCCGCCGACCGCGCCACTATCGAAGGCGTGCTCACATCCGCGGGGAAACCGCGCGCCACCTGCCGAGGCACCTTTGTCGCCGTTTCAGCCGGTCATCCGGCTTACCATCAATGGTAGGAGCGGTGCATCTGGGGCCGCGGACCAAAAGAACATGAAAACCCAGCAAAACACGACTCGCTGCATCCTGGTGACCGCATCCGGATCGTACGTGTAGTTCGTGGTCCCTAGTCCCTGGTCTCTGGATCCCTGGTCTCCTCTCCATTCGTCACCCAATCGTGACGCAATGCACACCTCTCCGTCACTCTGGATCGCAATATTGGCGGCATGTCCCGTCCTGCCAAAATTCTCGCCGTCGACGACGAGCCCGATCTCATCGACCTGATGCAATATCACCTGGTCCGCGCCGGCCATGAGGTCACCACCGCGACCAATGGCTGGGAGGCCATCCATGCCGTGCGCCAAAACCGGCCCGACATCATCCTGCTGGACCCGATGCTGCCGGATTTGGATGGCTTCGGCGTTTGCGAGATTCTCCGCCGGGATCCGGTCACCGCAACGATCCCGATTGTCATCGTGTCCGCGTGGTCTTCGCCCGATTCCCGCCACCTCGGCTTGGAACTGGGCGCGCTCGACTATCTCACAAAGCCTTTCAGCCCGCACGAGCTGGTCGAGCGCGTCAACCGGCTTGTCGAAGCCCGCGCGGGCTGAGTGGCAGGCGGGTTCTACCGTTCGGCGTTGAACTCGATCGGCACGGCCATGCGGAAGTTGACCCTGCGCCCGTTCACGGTGCCGGGATCGAACCGCCACTTCAGGACTGCCCGTACCGCCGGATCCGCAAACTCGCGGTCTGACGATTTTACCGCGTTGGCGCTGATCACCCGGCCGCTGGTGTCGACGACAAACTCGACCATCACCGAGCCGCTGATGGCACTGCTGCGCATCGTCGCCGGATAGACCGGTGGTGTTTGCACGATGGCCCGCGGCGCGCGGTCGAGATGCTCCCACCCGATGGGGCCGTGTCCCAGTCCCGTGCCGGGGCCCGTGGCCTCTCCGGAGTAGTTAAAACCTTCCTTCGGAATCGTGGGCAGATCGAGCACCGGTCTGATCGGTGTGGCGTTTTCCTTCACTGAAATGGTGAAAATGTCCTCCCTGGAGGGAGTCGGCGGTGGTTCCACGCTGGGAGGCAACGGTGACGGGCTGCCTCCGGACTCGCCCCCGGTATCCTCCTCGGGAGGCGCCGCGGTGATATCGACAGGTACGGGGTCCCGGATCACCAGCGGGGTGTCTTTTATCGGCGGTGGCGGTGGCGGATTTTTGCCGAATAAAAAAACAAGCGTGCCGTGGAGGCTCGCTGCAACGATGACCGGCATGAGGTAGCGTTGGATGTTCATGGGGGTAGTGTCTCCTCTTGCACTACGATGGGATGGACGGTTCCTTAGGTCATTCGCGCATTGCCATCTGCGACCAGCGAACGAATCGTCGCCGCGTTGAAAGCCACCGACCTTGCCTACAACCAGGCCCTCGGCTTGCGCGATGCGCC
>JBEHXD010000687.1:0-3081 GCA_048498875.1 Verrucomicrobiota bacterium | reverse complement strand
GAGCTCGAACAGCAGCTGGAACGGGCCGGTCAGCAGCTTCGTCTTCTGCAGAAGATCACCCGGCTGTTAGTGCGGGACATCAGCCTTTCCGAAGCGCTCCACAGCGTGGTAGCACTGGTGGTGGAGTTCATGGAGTGCGACTCCTGCCTGATTTACCGCGTGGAAGAGGGGGATCTGATTCTCTGCGCATCCAACACAGCACACTCCGCCGCCGTGGGACGTTTACGTTTGCGTATGAATGAAGGTCTCACCGGATGGGTGGCTCGCGAGCGCCGCCTGCTGGCCATTTTTCGGGAAGCTTATCGCGATCCCCGCTTCAAAACCTTCAGCGACCTGCCCGAGGATAGCTTCGAGGCTTTCCTTTCCGCGCCGATTCTTTCCCGCCGCGGGGTGGTTGGTGTCATTAATGTGCAGCACCGGGACGCCCACGCGCACACGGGTCACGAAATGGAGATGTTCTCCACAATTGCCGAGTTGACGGGCTGCCTTTTCGCGCTTTCAGGCGCTGCGCTCACCAGTGAACCCGCGCTGGCTGGAGCACCCAGGGGGGAGAACTAAACGATGCGCACCGCTCTCTTGCTCCTGGCCGGCACCATGAGCGTGTCGCTGATGGCGGAGCAGCCGCCTGGGCCGAAATGGAAACTGCAGTTTTTCCACGACAAACTCAACTCAACGCTGATTTTTGAGGACATCGAGTGCCCATCCTTGAATCATTGCGTGGCAGTGGGCGCCATCAACTCAGACTCGAGTAAGTTGCATCCCACCGCTGTGGTCACCTCCGATGGAGGCGAGCATTGGACGACAGTAGAACTCAAGGACACGCCCTATTCCGTTTTCTTTGTGAACGATTCCGTGGGCTGGATCGCGGCGGAGAAAAAGATCTGGCGAACCGAGGACGGCGGGCTGAAATGGTCCGACATGTCCAAGCTGGATCAGATTGAACAACTCGCATTTTTGGACAGCTCGCATGGGTGGGCGGCCGGGCGCGACGGCGAAATCTACGAAACCACCAATAGCGGCAAGCAGTGGAAGAAAGCGCCGGTGACGGGACTGGCCTGGCCGAACAATCAGGTCGCTTTTCAGGGTGTCGGGTTTTCGCGGCCGGAGACGGGATTCCTGATTGGCACAGCCTTCCCGTACGGGCAATTGCGACCGGCGCGTCCTGACTGGCTGGATCCGCAGCGCGCCATGCAATACCGCGAGCCGCCCGCGATGTCCTTCGCGGCGGTTACCAAGGATGGCGGACAGACCTGGGTAGCGGGCCTGCCTTTCTCCAAGACGGGCACCGTTTCCAACGTTCACGCGATGGCCAACGGCCACGCCCTGGTTACCATGCGCTATCCCAACGGAGCCGGCTGGCCCACCGCCGTGCTGGATGTCGACCCCGCCACGGGAAGCCAGACCGTGGTGTACCGCCAGAAGGATCGCGTGGCCCGGGATGCGCTGCCTCTACCGGGCGGCGGCGCGATGATCGCGGCGATCGAGCCGCCGGGAACCGCCACTTCCCTGCCCATTCCTGGAAAGTTGCGAATGATCCAGCAGGACGCCCAAGATACCTGGCGAGAACTCAGCGTGGATTACCGCGCGGTGGCGGCCAACGTGCTGCTCGCCTCTCCGGACGGCAAGCATTTTTGGGCTGCGACGGATACGGGCATGATTCTGAGATTCGACCCGGACCTTGGAACAAAGTAGCCAGCCACTGGTTTATCCACAGCTCTTCCACCGCGCAGCGGCTGCAAGTCAATAAAACGAAACGAGATCAAGGTTGAGGATTTCGCATTGTGACGTTCACTTTGCGATTGACTTAAAACCCGGTTACAGGCATGCTGTAGATGGTTCCAAGAGGTTCATGGGACAGTGAGCCTGGCGGACGGTAGCGGACCTGAAACGATGATCCGGAATCGGTAACTTACAAGGGACGATTTCGGGGAGCGAAGGGAAATCGGGCCGGTCGCAAAGGCAGATCGTTCGAGTCGAAAACGGTTGAGCGCTACGATCCGAAGGGGCAAAAACCCCGACGGGGAGTGAAAGTCGGAATAGGCTGGGACGCGCTGGGGCTGGAAGGCGGCAACGGGCTGCGATCGTTGATAGTCCAGGATCCCGAAAGGGAAACGGGGCCGGAGAGAGCAACCGAACGGGCAGCTGGAAAGTCACGGTGTTGTATCGAAGAAGCAGGTCGGGAACGTTGACCCTGCCGCGGAAGCATCCGAAAGGAGGCATTCGCTGTGGGCGAGCGAAAGGCCGCTTCGAGGTACGGATCTCTAGAGCACAACAGAGCGGATGTTCTCCGCAGCGTTGATCTCAGGCGGGCGAAAGCCGGCCGGAGGGAGCGATGGAGAAAAGTCCCGGTTGGGCTTCGTGCCACGTCCTGGCCGAGCATGCCGGCTGGAGGACAAACTGTCGAAATGGGTCACTTGGAACCATTCTTTTTGGGTTCCGCGTTTTGAGCTTCGCGGAAGCTCGCGAAATTGCAGCGGCACTTTTCGCAGCGATATTTCCTGGCTCCCAATAGAAGCTTCGTCCGGTTCCACCACCCCACACTGAGATAAGGCTCGGACCAGCCTTTCAATTGTGCCCCCAGACACTTTGGGCAATGAGCGTACAGCACTGTGGAGTAGCTGAAGATCCAACTGCGGAAGCGATGCCCGCAGTGGCGGCAACGAAACGGAGCGACTCCCAGAGGGCGAAAGATTCGCTCGCGGGAATTTCTTGCGCGCGACTCACGAATCATCCGCCCGCCGCATTTCGGGCATGCCCCGAAGCTCATGGCCGGTAGTTGGCGCGGTAGTTGACGAAGGCTTCCAGCAGGGCTTTGCCAACCGCCGTTTTTCGACCGACCTCCAACGTCTCCACAAACTCAACGGGCATCAGATCGCGGGTGGATGATGTGAGGAACACTTCATCCGCACGGTTGAGATCGGCCGGTTTCAGAACTCGCTCCCTCACCACAAGGCCTGGGACGACAATATCCTGGAGCAGGATTTCGCGAGTGATTCCCGGAAGACACCCCGAGCTCAAGGGAGGGGTGACGACCTCGTTCCCGTACACTGCAAAAAGATTCGCCGAGGTGCATTCACTCAC
>JBEHXD010000686.1:0-3092 GCA_048498875.1 Verrucomicrobiota bacterium | reverse complement strand
GGCGAACAGCACCGGCGCGTGATACACGAAAAGATAGTCAAGTTCACGTCCCTGCAACAGCTCACTGAGCAACTGGGCCCAGCCTTCGAAAAACACGCCGGTTATTCCCTCGGCAGCGCACCGCTGCCGGAATTCCTCAAAGTTCACCTTCGGCGTGCTGGCCGGCAGCACCCAGGTCTTTACCCCCATCGAATTCAGTTTTCGCACGTAGCCAAGACCACCGTGCTGGGTGGTAACGACAATCGTCCGTTCCCGAAATTCGTCGGTGTAAACCGCCGGCAGGGATTTCTCGGTAACCGTGCGCAGCAGTCCGTCGAAAACAAACCGCCAGGGACACCACTCGGTATCGCCCACTCTCGCCGTCAACCGGGGATTGTCCGCGCGCAGCGTTCCCGCCCCCACCGCGATCGCCGGAAACAAACGTCTCCACCGGTGGCCATCCGCGCGCGCCAGCTCGCCGGTAATCCACTTTGAATCCCCGGTCCGGGTCGCCACCTTGCCATCGAGCGTCACTCCCGATTTCGCCGCGAAAAGCGTGCGGTTCGTCGTGATCCAGTGATTGAAGATGAGGTTCAGGTCAGCGCATTCTTCGGCGAGGATTCCATTCGTCACCTCCACCCCGGCGGCACGCAGCAATTCATAACCCTTGCCCGCATGGAGGGGATTCGGATCGGTGGCTCCGACCACCACGCGTTTGATTCCCGCTTCAATGATTGCGGTGGTACACGGCGGCGTGCGCCCATGGCTGCTACATGGCTCAAGCGTTACGTAGAGCACGGCCCCCTTGCGCGGCTTTCTTCCCAGCGCCTTGAAAGCGGCAATCTCGGCGTGCGGTCCACCCGCCTTTTCATGCCAGCCTTCCGCAACGATCTCACCGTCCTCGACGATCAGAGCTCCCACCATGGGGTTTGGATGGGTGTCGCCCCACGCGCGTCTGGCCAGTTCCATGGCACGGCGCATAAAAAAAATGTGATGATCGCTGGACGTCATTCGAAATGCCGGCCACCGGTTAACGGCACATAGGGGTTGGACTGTTTTTCCGCTCCCACCGTCGTGGACGGCCCGTGTCCGGGATAGACCGCCGTTTCATCGGGCAGGGTATAAATTTGTCCGCGAATGGCGCCGGCCAGCAAATCGAAATCCCCCCCGGGAAAATCCCAGCGCCCGATTCCGCCCTTGAACAGGGCATCGCCAACCCACGCCGCCTTTGTTGCCGCCGAGTAGAACAGTACGTTGCCCGGACAATGCCCCGGGACATGGCGGACTTCAAATTCGGTGCCCAACGCCTGAAGCCGCTCGCCCTGAGAGATCCATTGGTCGACCGATGTGGGTTCCAGTCCCAGCCTGGCACCCATGAACTCCTCCATTTTCTCCGGCGTCTCGATAAAATCGCGGTCAGCCGCATGCGCATACACGCGGGCGCCAAACTGACGTTTTACCTCCGCTGCTTCCTGGATATGGTCCCAGTGCCCGTGAGTCAGCCAGAGTTTCCCCAGTTTGCAGCCATCCCGGGCAAGCAGCGGTTTGATTTTGGCCACGATATCTCCCGGCGCGTCGATCAGCACCGCTTCACCAAGCTTCGGCTCGGTGAGCAGATAACCAACGGTCTGAATCGGTCCGGATGGCAGGACATGGAGTTGCACGCGTTTTAGATGCGGCGGCACCCCACTGCCCGCAATAGAAAAGCGGCACAAACAGTCCCCCGGATCAATTCTGCAATGCGTGCGCCAGGGCCTGGAGAAACGCACTCGGACTGAAAGGTTTTGCCAGCACCGCGGAAACGCCGAGCGAGGTGAATTCCGCCGTCTTTTCCTCGTGCTCCAAACCGGTTGTGGCTATGACTTTCACTCCGGGCTTGATCACGCGCAGCGTATTGATCAGCGCGAGTCCGCCCATGACCGGCATCATCACATCGGTCACCACCACCTGAATGGCCATCCCATGTTCGATAAAAATCCGGATGGCCTCCTCGCCGTTTTGGGCGGTGAGCACGCGATAGTGGCTTTTTTCCAGCAGTTCGCGCAATGCGCCGAGAATATGGGGCTCGTCGTCGACGATCAGAATGAATTCGCCCTTTCCCTGCGCCATCGGCAGTGGCGGCGTCGATTGTTCCACGAGCGCGGCTCCGTCGGTCGCGGGGAAATAAGCGCGAAACACGGTGCCGCGCCCGGGCTCACTGTAGACATTGATGAAACCCTGGTGGCTTTTGACGATTCCCAGCACCGTGGAAAGTCCCAATCCGGTTCCCTTCCCGAGCTGTTTGGTCGTGAAAAACGGATCGAAAATCCGGCCGATGATTGCCGGAGGAATACCATGTCCCGTATCCGACACCATGAGAAGCAAATGGGGTCCCGGCGTCGTGCCTTCGTGTCCCTGGATATCCTTTTCTCCCAGCAGGACGTTGCGGGCGGACAGGGTTAACCGGCCCCCGTCCGGCATCGCATCACGCGCATTGACGCACAGGTTGAGCAGCACCTGATGAAACTGCGTTGAATCGACCACGACGGTCCACAGGTCGGCCGCGATCTCGTTGTGCAGCTCGATGGTTTTCGGAAACGTTTCCTGCATGAGATTCATGATCTCCTTCAACAGGTATTTCGGCTGCACGCTCGCCCGCGTGCCCTCGACCCCGCGGCTGAAGGTGAGCAGCTGGCTGATGATGTTCGCCCCGCGCTGGGCGCTTTTTTCCACCATGGCCAGCATGTCGCGGTCGCGCACGTCGACCATCGTCTCCTTCAACAAACCCGCCACCATCAGCATGGGCGTCAGAATATTGTTCAAATCGTGCGCCACCCCGCTCGCCAGCGTGCCGATGGCCTCCATTCGTTGCGCCCGGAGAAACCGTTCCTCCATTTGCCAGCTCTCGGTCACATCCCGCGAGTTCAGCACCACCCGGCGGCCGCCGTTCGATTCAAGCATCGCCTGGCCCACCGATTGGAAAATTCTCCAGGAATCGTCCCGGTGCCGTATCCTGAATTCAATCACACCCGGGGGGGAGACCGTGGACGCCGACGCGTGCAGGAATCCCTGCGTCGCCTTGGTGCGGTCGTCAGGATGCACCAGTTCAAAAAGATCGCGCCCGATCATCTCGG
>JBEHXD010000685.1:0-3103 GCA_048498875.1 Verrucomicrobiota bacterium | reverse complement strand
AACTTTGGACGTCCACCTGGGCCACCGTTCATTCCGCCGCCGGTCACGCAGCCGTGGTGCCGCCGCTTCCGTCAACCCCATTGCCAAAGGCCGCAGCGACCACGGGCGAAATTGAATTAACGGCAGGAACCACCGTCGCGAAGTTTGACGCGGCAACCGGCGTGTTGCGCAGCTTGCAACACAAAGGAAAGACGTCGGCTTTCGCCAACGGTCCTTATCTCACGTTCGCCCGGCCGGAAGGCGCCGGTCCGGTGGAATGGATGTCCTTCGCCAGCGAAGATACCACAGGCCCGGCACAAATCCGGCGCCTGCCCGCACCTCATCTGGCCAGCGCATTGGAAATCGAACTCGAATTCACCAAGGCGATGGCCTACGCGGGATTCAAACTTGAGATTTCTCCCGATGGCGTCGTCTGGAAAACACTCTACGACGGCACCCGGCGTTCGGGCGATGGCAGGAGTTTCAATTTCCCGCCGCAAAATGTGCTCGCCGTTCGTCTCTCTGACATTCGCGACAATTTCGGCCATACTGTTCCGGTCAAATCGGTCAAACTTGGCTATGCCCCGGCCCGTTTTCCCCTGATCTCATCGGCTCCCGGAAGCGTCACTTCGGGGACTGGCCGGGATTCCCAAACCGGGGAATCCATCGCGTGGATCGAAACGAAAGGCACCGCGGGTCTGGATCATTTTCGCTGGACGTTGCATGCGGACGGTTCGCTCAAGCTCGATTACGACTATGCGCTCGAAGGCAATTTCCTCTACCACGGAATCAGCTTCGACCACTCCGAGAAGGAAATGACTTCGCTGCGCTGGCTCGGCGCCGGTCCGTATCGCGTCTGGCAAAATCGTCTGCAAGGCACCTCGCTGGGCGTGCACGAAATCGCCCGCAACGAAATCCAGCCGGGTGAAGGCTGGGGCTATCCGGAATTCCAAGGCATGTTCGCCGGCCTCCGCTGGGCCCGGTTGAACACGACGGGCGAACCTCTCACCGTCACCAGTGAATCAAACGATCTCTACCTGCGGGTGGGGACACCGCGGATCAATCACCAGTTCACCACCGTGGAATTTCCCGAGGGGGACATCTCGTTTCTGCACGCCATTCCCGGCATTGGCTCGAAGTTTATCCTGCCGGAAAAAAGCGGCCCGAGCGCCCTGCCGGCCAAGGCCAGCGGACACTATCACGGCACGCTCACATTTTCGCTCGGCGAACCGCCGGCTAAAAACGACTGACCCGGCTTTCCTCCATAAGCGCACTTAAAATGAAACGGTGGTGGCTCGGCTTCAGCGTTCTTTCGGCTGCATTGGCCGTTTCCGCGGAAACTCCAGGAAGCGCCCCCGCCATCCTCATGGCGCCACCCGCGGCGGGGTTGCCCGCCTTCCCTGCGGTCACACGCGATGAAACCCACGAGCAACAGGAAGCGCGCTTGCAGTGGTTTCGCGAGGCCCGCTTCGGTCTGTTCATCCACTGGGGCGTCTACGCGGTGCCGGCCGGTTTCTGGCAGGGCAAGCCGGTCGGTGCTGAATGGATCATGCATCAGGGAAAAATTCCCGTGGCCGACTATCGCGCCTTCGCCAAAAACTTTACCGCCGCGAACTACGATCCTCAGGCCTGGGCTCAACTCGCCGCCGACGCAGGCGTCAAATACGTCGTCATCACCGCCAAGCATCACGACGGTTTCGCGCTCTATGACTCCGCGTATTCCGACTGGAACGCCGTGAAAGCGTCCGGCGCTCATCGTGATCTGCTGCAGCCGCTGGCCGAGGCGGTCCGCGCCAAAGGTCTCCGGTTTGGCACCTACTATTCGCAAGCCCAGGACTGGAACAATCCCGGCGGCTCGACCGGAACCGCGAAACCCTGGGATCCGGCCCAATCAGGCGATTTCGATACCTACCTGGCCAAAGTCTCCCTTCCCCAGGTCCGTGAAATCCTCGATAAATTCCATCCCGATATTCTGTGGTGGGACACCGAATATCAAATGACCCCCGAACGGGCTCGGCCGTTTTTCAATCTGGTCACTGCGCATCCGACCTTGATTCACAACAGCCGGCTCGGCGGCGGGGTACTCGGAGATTTCCGCACTTCCGAACAGCGCATTCCCGCCAGCGCCATGTTGGGTCGCGCGCTCGAGGTCAACATGACCATCAACGATTCGTGGGGTTACCGGTCCGATGATCTGCATTGGAAAACCGCACATCAACTCATTCGCAATCTTTCGGACATCGCCAGCAAGGACGGAAATTATCTGCTGAATGTCGGACCCACCGCCGAAGGCGTCATTCCCCAACCGGAAATCGAGCGGCTGCGAGCCATCGGTCATTGGATGAAGCTCAACAGCGAGGCGATCTACGCCACTCGCGGCGGACTTTATTCCGACCCGCTGCCATGGGGCCGCGTCACCTATCGCCTGGGGCCGGGCAACACGACCACGCTTTTCCTTCACGTGTGGGACTGGCCGGCCGACGGCAAAATTCTTGTGCCTCGCATCCATCAGGCGCCGGTCCGCGGTCGTTTGCTAGCGACCGGCGCACCCGTGAGCACAGAGGTCACCGCTACGGGTATCGCCGTCAATTTGCCGGGCCACGAGCCCGATCCCGACGTTTCCGTGGTGTCGCTCGAATTCGCGCAACCGGTCTTCGTCGCCGGTGCGCCGGTCCTGCCCGCCGACAACGGGGCCTCGGGCACGCTGGCCGATCCGGCGAAATCACCTCCGCCTTGAACGATTACCCGCCGTTTTTCCATGAGCCCTAAACGATCAATTCCCTTTTCTCCTCTATTTTTCAGCGGTCTCCTGACAGGGCTCGGTGCAATCACGGCATTCGGTCAGCCCCGTCCGGAAGACAAACCGCTGCCGCCTCCACCGCCGGTCCACGCAGAATTTAAATTCGATTTTGGAACCGGCAATGCCCGGGACGGTTATGTGTCGGTCCCGGTCACAGCCGCGTATACCACCGAGCGTGGTTATGGCTTCGATTTCTCCTCGAAAGTTGAAGAGCTGAAACGTGCCGGGTCTGATCCGTTGACCGATGGTTTTGTCACCGCGACTGAATCGCCTTTTTTCTTTTCCGTGAAAGTCCCCGAGGGGAACTACCGCATCACCTTGACG